>JACQRS010000044.1 GCA_016206385.1 Candidatus Rokuibacteriota bacterium
TACCTGCGTCCCGGCGGGTATATCTTCAAGGTGCCCGACGACCTGACTGACGAGCTTGTCTCTCCCGTGAACTGTGCCCTCTCTCAAGTCATCTACGGCCTCCACGCGGCCGGTCTCCGGTTCGGCGACACGCTCCTGATCCAGGGGGCCGGCGGGCTCGGGATCCAGGCCACGGCCGTGGCCAAGGAGATGGGGGCACGGGTCATCGTCGTGGACCAGATCTCCGGCCGGCTCGAGCTGGCACAGGCCTTCGGCGCCGATCACACGATCAACCTCAAAGAGGTCCCCGACCGGAAGGAGCGGGTGAAGCGGGTGCGCGAGCTCACGGGCGGTCGCGGCGCGGATGTGGCCTGCGACTTCGTTGGCTTCCCCCAGGTGATCCCCGAAGGGCTCGAGATGCTCCGCTTCGGTGGGACCTATCTCGAGATCGGCACCATCAGCCGCGGCGTGAAGGTGGAGCTGGAGCCCGCGACCCTGGTGTGGGGCTCCAAGACCATCGTCGGGGTCGTCATGTACGACCCGTGGGTGATCCCGCGCGCTCTCGACTTCCTCGGGAGGAACAAGTCTCGGCTGCCGTTCGGGCGGGTCCTCTCCCACACGTTCCCGCTGGAGAAGATCGACGAGGCATTCCGGGCCTCGGAGTGGCTGAACCGCGACACGACCACGATCACCCGGGCGGCGATCACGCCGTAGTAGGATGAGCACGCCCCGCGAGCAGCTCCTTCGGCTCGTCGAGTATGTTCGGGGGTTCCGGGCCACCTACCTCGCCGCAGCGGGGGTGAGGCTGGGCGTCTTCAAGAAGCTCGCCGGGTCTCCCGGTATGACCGCTGAGGCCCTCGCGGGGGAGCTGGGGCTCCATCCTGCCGCCCTCTCAGTCTGGTGCCGGACGGCCTATGCCCTCGGCTTTCTCGAGGCTGACGAGGCCGGCCGGCTTCGCCTGGCCCCCGGCTTCGATCAGGTCCTGGGCGACCCCGCCTCACCCTGGTACTACGGCGGCGCCCTCGGGCTCACGGTTGACTTCGAGGCCGACGATCTCTCCCGGCTCGAGGAGGTGCTGCGCACGGGGAAGGCCGTCCCGTTCCAGGCGCGCGGCGTGAAGTTCTCAGAGCAGGTCGGAGCTGCCACCGCCGGGCTCCATACCCTCGTGGCTCGCAAGGTGCTCCCCGGTGTGCCGGAGATGGAAGAGCGCCTCCACCGGGGCCTCAGGCTCCTCGATGTGGGATGCGGCTGCGGCGGCTTCCTCCTCGCCCTGGCCCAGGCCTTCCCGGCGGGGAAGTATGTAGGAGTGGACATTGATCGCAAGGCCCTCGGCGTGGCGCGGAAAGCGGTCAAAGCGGCGGGGCTCTCGCGACGGCTGAAATTCCGGGCGGCGGGCGAGGACGGCTTGGGTGTGAGCGGGCCGTTCGACGTGATCACGTTGCTGCAGGTGCTGCACGAGATCCGCCCTGAGCTGCGCCTTCCGATCCTCCGGGAGTGCGCCCGGGTGAGCGCCCGGGACTGCCAGCTCGTGATCCTTGACGAGACCTACCCGTCCACCTGGGCGGAGCTGCGCCGCGCTGAAAACATGCGGCCGGTCATGACCGCCTTCAGCGAGCTCAGCATGGGCAACGTGATCCCGACCCGGGAGGAGCAGGAGTCCTTGCTCGCCGCGGCGGGCTTCACGCTCCAGGGCCGGACCCTCGTGGGCGACGGCTTTACGCTCCTCACCGCCCAGCGGGCCGGCTGAGCCTCGCGAGCGATCCGTGGTGTATCGGCGCCGGGAGCTCTGGCTTCTTCTCCTCCTGGCCGCCACCGTCGGCGTGGGACTGGCGGTGCGCGAGTTCAGGGCTGGCTTCCCCGAGCTTGCCGAGCGCCTCGAAGCGGTGGATGCCGAGGAGCCGCCTCCGATCGTGCCCGAACGATCCTCGGTTCCCGCTGCCATGCCTCCGGCGTCGGGACTGGCGCCCGGGCGGCCCATCAAGCTTTCTGAGACTGAGGTCCCGACCGACGGCAGGCTCGACCTGAACCGCGCCACTTCCGCCGAGCTTCAACAACTTCCAGGGATCGGTCCCACCCTCGCCCAGCGGATCGTGGAGGCTCGCGAGCGCCAGGGGGGCTTTGCCTCCCCCGAGGATCTCAGGCGCGTGCCGGGGATCGGCGAGAAGAAGTTCGACGCGATCCGCGATCTGGTGACCGTCAGCCAGTAGGTTCGTTTACCCGCCCGCCTGATCGCGCCGCGGGGCACGGACCGAACCCCCGCGCGGACGCAACGGTGTCTCCAACGGGATACACTTGACGCTCGCGCGCGTCCGTCCTAGCTTGCCGCCCACCGGCAATGCGGCTCGAAACGATGCCGCTGGTCCCCGTGACCGCGGCCTTTACCGTCGGGCTGGCGGCAAGCGGTTGGGGGCGCCCGCCCTCAATCCTGCTCTGGGGCGCCGGCCTCGCCCTTCTGCTGGTGGCGGGTGTGAGCCTCTGGCGCGGGCGCGACGCATTGGCGGTTCCGCCCCTTCTGGCGCTGATCGCGCTCCTGGGTCTCATCCGGGCCGGGTCGTCTCCGCTTCCGGCCGAGCACGTGGCACGCCTGGCCCTTCCCGCTCGGGTGACGCTGGAGGGCCAGCTGGTCGAGGAGCCCGCCCGCTTTGCTCCCGATCGGCTCAGGCTTCTGATCGAGGCAGAGGCCGTTCAGGCCGACGCGGAGCGTCGCCCCGCGCGCGGCCGACTCCAGATCACGCTCTACGGCGAGCCCCCCTCGCTCACCGAAGGGCAGCGGGTCAGGGGGGAGTTCCGTCTCTATCGGCCGGTCGGCTTCCGGAACCCGGCGGGCTTCGACTACTCTGCCCATCTGGCGCGTGACGAGATCTACCTGGTGGGGAGCGGCCGCGCCGACCGGCTGGAGCCGCTCACCCGCGAGGATCCTCCGTGGCGGGTCAGGGTCAAGCGATGGGCCCTCGCGACCCTTCGCCGGAACCTGCCGCCAACCTCCGCCGCGCTCCTGGCCGGACTTCTGCTCGGCGAGCGCAGCGAGCTTCCCCGGAACATCGACGAGGCGTTCCGGCGCGCCGGCGTGTACCACATCCTGGCGGTCTCCGGCTTCAACGTGGCCCTCATCGCCTCGACGGTCTTCCTGGGGCTCATGCTCCTCCATGTGCCGCGGCGGCTGGTGGCGGCCACCGCCGCGATCGTCGTCGTCGGCTACGCCTCCGTCGTGGGCTGGCAGCCGTCGGTGCTGCGCGCCACGGTGATGGGATTGCTCCTGCTCCTGGCGCTGCTCCTCGAGCGCGAGGTCAACCTCACCAACAGCGCGGCGGCGGCCGCGCTCGGCATTCTCCTCTGGCGCCCCGGCGACCTCTGGGAGCCGGGCTTTCAGCTCTCCTTCGCCGCCACGCTGGGCATCCTCTGGCTGACGCCCGCCGCCACGGCCTTCCTCGAGTCCCGCGGCTGGCCGAAATGGATCGCCGCGAGCGTCGCGGTAAGCACGGGGGCCCAGCTCGCCGTCACGCCGATCATGCTGAGCCACTTCAACCAGCTCTCGCTCGTGGGCATTGTCGCCAACCTGCTGGCGGTGCCGCTGGCGGCGCTCGCCACCACCCTCGGCCTGGGCGCTCTCCTCGCAACCGTCCTCTGGGAGGGGCTTGGCAGGCTCCTCTTCGAAAGTCTCTGGCTGATCCTCTTGGCTCTCCGGGTCGCGGTGCGCCTGGCGTCCGTCGTCCCGGCGGCTATGGTGCACCTCCCGGCGCCGCACTGGAGCGTGGTGGCCGCCTTTTACACGTTCCTCGCGCTGTTTCCCCGAGTCCACCGCTCGCGGAGAGCCGCGCTGGTTGCGGGAGCCCTGGCTGGCTGGGTGCTGGCGCTCTCCCTCTGGCCGTGGGTGAGGCCAGCGGACGGGCGGCTCCGGATCACCTTCCTGGACGTCGGCCAGGGCGACGCGATCTTCATCGAGCTACCGGATGGCCGGCGTGTCCTCCTCGACGGCGGGCCGGGAGGCGAGCGGCGCCTGGATGTGGGGGAGTGGGTGGTCGCGCCGTTTCTCTGGAACCGGGCCGTCGCGCGCCTGGACGTGGTGGCCATGAGCCACTCCGACCCCGACCACGCGGGCGGCCTCTCGGCCGTGCTGCGGCGCTTCAGGGTGGGGGAGTTCTGGGACAACGGGATCTGGCACGGGGAGAGCGCTCAGCTCTACGGCTTGGTCGAGCGCTCGGGGGCGATCCGGCGCTCGCTCAGGCGAGGGGAGCGCGTCTGGCTGGGCTCGGGGGTGGTGACGGTGATGAATCCGCCTCGCGGGTTCCTCCAGGGCTCTCCCCGAGGGCCGGCCTCTGACGAAAACAACAACTCTCTGGTGCTGCGCCTGGACTGGGGGCTCGTCTCTGTGCTCCTCAGCGGGGACCTGGAGCAGGAAGGGGAGCTGGCGCTCCTGGCAGCGGGGCTGCCGCTCCGACACCTGGTCCTCAAGGTCGCCCACCACGGAAGCCGCTACTCGACGACTGGGGAATTCTTGAGGGCGGCGCAACCGCGGCTCGCGGTCGTCTCGGTCGGCGCTCGGAACCCGTTCCGGCACCCGGCGGCTGACACGCTGGCCCGGCTCGAGCGGGCGGGGGTGAGGCTCTACCGGACCGACCGGGACGGGGCGGTGGTGTTGGAAAGCGACGGCGCAACTCTCAGCGTGACGCGCTGGGCCACCCGGAAAACCGAAACCTGGCGCTTGGCTCCCGAAGGGAACTGACTGCTCAAGCCACCACCACCACCGGCACCGACTCAGCGAAGCCCTCACCCTAACCAATCATTTTTTAATGCATTTCCTTTGGCACCAGTGTTGCGAAGACAGAGGAGCGTGTTCGACGATCGCAGCCCGTTCATTATGCGCAGGAAGGCGCGATCGAAAAGGGGCGGGGAGGCAGAGATGGGAAGAAGACAGAAAGCTTGGGTGGCTCCAGGATCCTCGTCGCGCCCGGGATGATGCTCGTCTCTGTGACGGCGGAGCACGGCGCGAAGCGTCACGCGCTCGGCTCTGAGGCCGACGGCGAGGCCCCGTGGCAGGTACACATCCGGGCGGTGGACAATGCGCTCGCGAAGAAGGACCTCAGCCTGGCGACGCGAGCATGGCAGAACGCCTATGACGCGGCGCTGGAACGCCACCGCTGGGAATGCCCTCGTCGAAGTCGGCGACGCCTCGCTTCGGATCGGCGAGGTCGGGGGGCTTCCGAAGCCATCAGAGGCCCGGGCGCGCTGGATTTACCTGGCGGCGCTCGTCCTCGCGCGCAAGCACCGTCTCCTCGACGGTGTGCTCCGCGCGGCAGAGGCCTTTGCGACGCTGGGGGATCGCGAGGTGGTCAATCAGTGCATCTGCTTCGCCGAGGGCCTCGCCGGACACGCCTCCGACGGAAAGGAGCACGACCGCCTGCACCCGGCCAAGGCCCGGCTGGCCGCGCTCCTGGTTGTGGCGGAGAGCAAAGGAACAAACGCCTAGGACGCCGCGTCGATCGCCTTCAGATCCTCCGGCGAAAGGGCGAAGTCCAGGGCGGCGGCGTTCTCGCGCACGTGCTCAGGCCGGCTCGCCTTGGGGATGGTGAAGAGCGACGGGCGCCGGGTGAGGAAGTTCAGCGCCACCTGCCGGGGTGTGCGGCCGCACCTCTTCGCGATCTCGGCCACGACGCCCCGCAGGAATCCGCCCCGGGCCAGCGGCGTGTAGCCGACGACGGCGATGCCGTGGGCCTCGCAGTAGGGCAGGATTTTCTTCTCGATCCCGCGATCGCGCAGGTGGTAGAGCACCTGGTTCGAGGCGAGCCGCTCGCGCGTCAGCGCGGCCTGCGTCGCCTTGAGCTCTCCCACGTCGAAGTTGCTCACGCCGATGAAGCGGACCAGGCCGCGCCTGACCATCTCCTCCATGGCCTTCATGGTCTCGCCGATCGGGTGCGTGCCGCTCCACCAGTGGAGGAGGTAGAGGTCCACGTAGTCGGTCCCGAGCCGGCGGAGCGAGTTCTCGCACGCCCGGAGCGTGCCGGCGTAGGAGGCATTCTTCGGGAGGACCTTGGTGGCGATGAAGACCTCCGCGCGCCGCCCGGCCACGGCGCGCCCCACCACGCGCTCGGCGCCGCCGTCGCCGTACATCTCGGCGGTGTCGATGTGGGTCAGGCCGAGCTCGATGCCGAGGCGGAGCGCCGCGATCTCCTCCTTTTCAGCGCCCCGGCTCTCCCCCATGCGCCAGGTGCCCTGGCCGATCGCTGACACGCTCACCCTGGTGGAGCCGAACGGGCGGCGGATCATCGCCATTACAGGCGGAGGGACATCAGCTCGTCGGCGAAGATCACCTCGCCGTCGTAGACCTTCCGCACGTCGCCGATGCCCTTCTCCATGGGGCCGTGCGACGCCAGGTGCGGGCCGACGTGCACCAGGACCAGCTTCTTGACGCCAGCCTCGCGCGCCATCTCCGCTGCGCCGGTGGTGCCGCACTGGCCCGGGGCCTCGCCGTTGGCCTTCATCCGCTCCTGGTCGTCCCAGCACATGCAGAGCATCATGTCCGCGCCCCGCGCCAGATCCACGACGGTCCGGCACGGCTGCGTGTCGCCGGTGAAGACGACGCTCCCCTCCGCGCTGTCGAGCCGGTAGGCCAGCGAGTCGAGCCACGGCTGAACATGCTCGGCGGGAGCCGCGGTCACCCACCACTCCTGTCCCCGATGGATGAGGCCGGGGCCAACGTCCTTGGCTATGACGGCCGGTGGCTTCCGGGGCAGCGTGCCGCCCCGGTTCACGTGGACCCGCTGGCTGAGCGGATGGTTCACGCGCGCCTTCCAGTCGTGGGCGAAGGCGCCATTGTCCCCCAGGATCCGCTCGGTGATGGTCTCCGTGAGCGTCGGGCCGTACACCCGGAGGGGGTTCTCCTTCCCGATCGACTGGTCCCAGCGGCAGAGCAGGAAGCACGGATAGTCCACGTCGTGGTCGAAGTGGTGGTGGGTGAAGAA
>JACQRS010000051.1 GCA_016206385.1 Candidatus Rokuibacteriota bacterium
GGATGGTCCAGTTCAACATCGAAAACCAGGTGCGGATCGGGAACATCCCGCCGGACAAGAAACCGACGTACGAGCAGGTGGTGGACCTAGGCCCCGCCAGCGCCGCACTCAAGGCGCTGGGCCGGTGGACCGATGACCCGGGCTGGCTCTAAGGAGCCCTGAGGAACTGACGGAGGTCGCTATGAGGCGTGTGTGGTGTGTCGTTGTTCTGGCTCTCGTCCTGGTGGGGGGCGCGGCTGCCGCCCAGGAGCCGTACCCAAGCCGCCCCGTGACCATCATCGTCCCCTTCCCGCCGGGCGGGATCGCCGACCTGACGGCTCGGCCCCTCTCCGCCGCGCTGGAGCGCGTGCTGAAGCAGCCGGTGGTCGTCGTGAACAAGGCGGGCGCGGCCGGTGCGGTGGGGATGCAGTCGGCCGCGGTCGCGAAGCCCGACGGCTACACGCTGCTGGTCGCCCTCGTCAGCGTCTCGACCATCCCCGAGGTGGACGCGCTGTTCGGGCGGACGCCCGCTTACACGCGGGATCAGCTCGTCGGGATCGCCCGGCTCAACGCCGATCCGCCCATGCTGGTGGTCGGCGCCGAGACGCCCTGGAAGACGGTGAAGGAGCTCGTCGCGGAGGCCAAGAAGCGGCCCGGGGAGGTCACCTATTCCTCCTCCGGGGTCTACGGCGCCTCCCACGTGCCCATGGAGATGTTCCTGCACGCGGCCGGCCTCAAGATGCGCCACCTGCCGACGACAGGCGGCGCCCCCGCCATGACCGCCGTCCTCGGCGGCCACGCGGCCATGTGGGCGTCGCCACCCGCACTGGCCGTGCCGCACCTCAGAGCCGGCAAGATCCGCCCGCTGGCGACGTGGGGCGCCCAGCGTCTCGCCGCGTTCCCCGACGTGCCGACCATGAGGGAGCTCGGCTACGACATCGAGTACTACCTCTGGGCGGGACTCTTCGCGCCGAAGGATGTGCCCGCGAGCGTCGTCAAGGTGCTCCGCGACGCGACCCGTCAGGTGGTGCAGGATCCCGAGTTCAAGGGCATGATGGAGAAGATCAAGACGCCGATCGCCTACCAGGACGCCGACGAGTTCAAGGCCTGGTGGGACCGGGACGCCAAGACGCTCGCCGCCGTCATCAAGCGGATCGGGAAGGTCGAGACGAAGTAGCGCCCGCTGACGGTCCGGGTCAGGCCCGGATGGCGACCCAGACCTTCTCGGGGGTCAGCGGCATGTCGAGGTGGGTGATCCCGTAGGGGGCGAGCGCGTCCACCGCCGCGTTCACGATCGCCGGCGGCACGCCGATGCAGCCCGCCTCGCCGATCCCCTTGGCGCCCAGCGGGTTCCGGGGCGACGGCGTGACAGTCTTGTCGAGCACGGGCAGCGGAACGTCGTCGGCGTGCGGGACCGCGTACTCCATCAAGGTGCCGGTCAGGAGTTGGCCGTCGGCGTCGTAGACGAGCTGCTCCATGAAGACCTGGCCAAACGCCTGGGCGAAGCCGCCGTGGAGCTGTCCCTCCGCCAGGAGGGGATTGACGATGGTGCCCCCATCATCCACCCAGACGAGCTTCTCCAGGGTGATCTTTCCGGTCTCCCGGCTCACCCGGACCACTGCGACAACGGTGCCGAAGCTCCACATCTCCCCCTCGGCGTGGAAGAAGATCGTGGCGTCGAGGCCGGGGCTGTCGCCGGGAGCCAGCGCCTGGCCCTTGTAGGCGGCATCCGCCACCTGCTTCCAGCCCACCTGGCGCGCCGGGACCCCCACGACCTGGAAGCCGCCCGGGACCGACACCACATCGTCGAGGGCGGCCTCGAGCAGGTTGGCGGCAATCCGCCGCCCCTTCTCCCGCACCTCCACCGCGGCCTTGGCCAGGGCGCCTCCGCCCAGCGCGGTGCTGCGGCTTCCGAACGTGCCGAAGCCCTGCGCCACTGACTGGGTGTCGCCGTGGCGCACCGCCACCGCCTCAGGCTCCACGCCGAGAAAATCGGCCACCACCTGGGCGAAGGTGGTCTCGTGCCCCTGGCCATGGGCGCTCGATCCCGTGACGGCGGTGACCGAGCCGGTCCGCTCTACGCGCACGCTCCCGCTCTCCCAGCCGAGGCCGCACGGCTCCACATAGCTGGAGAGCCCGATCCCCACGATCTCGCCCCGCGCCCTGGCCCCGGCCTGCTCTGTTCTGAGCTCGGCGTAGCCCGCGAGCTGGAGAGCGCGGTCCATGGCCCGCTCGTAGTTCCCCGAGTCGTACACCTGGCCCGTGGCGGTCTTGAAGGGGAAGCGGTCGGGCGGGACGAAGTTCTTCCTGCGAAGCTCGGCGGGATCCATCCCGATCGCGCGCGCAGCCTCCTCCACGAGCCGCTCGATCAAGAACGCCGCCTCGGGCCGGCCGGCTCCCCGGTAGGCACCGATCGGCGTCGTCGTCGTCAGGGCTCCGACCGCCTCGATCTCGCACGCGGGGACCAGATAGGCGCCCGGAAGCAGGCGCGCGTGGTTCCAGGGGGGGACCGCGGCGCTGTTCACCAGCGAGGTCCCCAGGGGGTAGACGACCCGTGCCCGGAGCCCCACGATCTTGCCATCTCGGGTCACCGCCAGCTCCCCCTCACCCACGCCGCCGCGGCCGTGCTGGGTCATCAGGAGGTCCTCACTCCGCGTGGAGACCCACTTGACCGGCCGGCCCAGGCGCATCGCGAGATACGCCACCAGCACGTCCTCCCGGTAGGGCGCCGTCTTAACGCCGAATCCGCCGCCAACCTCGGGGGCGATGGCGCGGAGCCTGGACTCGGGGAACCCCAGGGCGGCCGCGATGTCGGCCCGCATCCGGAACGGCGCCTGGGTGGAAGTCCAGATCGCCAGCTCCTCAGTGACCCGGTCGAAGACGGCGAGGATCCCCCTGGGCTCAAGCGCCACGCTGGCCAGCCGCTGCTGGACGACCCGGAGCTTCACGACGCGGTCAGCCGACGCGAACGCGGCCTGGGGATCTCCGTGGCGCCAGACCTGGGTGAAGGAGCGGTTGCTGCCGAATTCAGGAAAGAGCACAGGGGCGTCGGGGGCCAGCGCCGCCTCGGGATCCACGACCGTCGGAAGCGGCTCGTACTCCACGTCGATCAGCTCGACCGCGTCACGGGCCAGATACGGCGTCTCGGCGACAACCGCAGCGATCGGGACACCCAGGGCGTGAACGACGCCGTCGGCGAGGATCGGATGGGGCGGCACCTTCATGTCGCGGAAGATCCGGTTCACCGGCATGGGGCCCAGGTGGCCAACCTCGGCGCCCGTGACGACGGCCACGACGCCGGGAGCCTTGCGGGCGGCCTCCACGTCGAGCCGCTTGATCCGGGCGTGGGCGTAAGGGCAGCGAAGCAGGGCCACATGCGTGAGCCCCGGGAGCTGGAAGTCGTCCACGTAACGCCCCGCGCCGATGAGGAGCTTGCGGTCCTCCCGACGCTTCATGGGGCGGCCGACGTAACGGCTGTCGAGGGGAGCGGCCATCGCGGCGAGCCTACCAGAGCGCCTCGGGGAGCGGCAGGCCTTTGAAGTCGTCCGCCCCGAGGGGCTGATCGGGCTGGATTCCCATCGTCTCGAGGAAGGCATAGAGCTGGCGGAGGTGCTGCGCGGCGTGCCAGCTCGTCCGCTCGAGCAGCTCATGCACGCTCTGCGGGCCATAGTAGGTGGTGACGGTTCGGGCATAGACGCCGGGATCAGCTCGGGAGAACCAGTCCCGAAGCCGAGAGCGGACGCCCTCGCCGTAGCGCGCGATGGCCTCGCCGTCGCTGAGGTCCAGCGGCGCGGGCTCCACCAGCCACTCGTAGGGGAATCGATCCTGCTCGACCCCGTCGGGGAAGGCCGCCGCGAGCCTGAAGATGTGGTAGCCGAGCTGGCGCACCGGGCGGTCCCGGTCCGGGGACTTCAGCTCGAGCTTATCAACCGGCACCTGACGGATGGCGCGCCCGGCTGCCGCAAGGATCCGCTCCAATCGCTCGAAAAGCTCCTCATGCGAGAGCCGCTCGGCGGGAGCGTACGGGAGGCCCAGCAGCTCGGCCAGGGCGCGCGGGTTCCACCCCTGCACCGCCCGCTCCCCCCTCACCACCGCCGGGACCGTGCTCACGCCTACCCGGCGAAGCTCCTCCAGGCTCTTCGGGTTCGCCTCCACGTTGACCGCCTCGACCTCCACTCCCCATGACGCGAGCACCTCCCGCGTCTTGGCGCAGGAGCTTCAGCCGGGACGGTAGTAGAGCTTTATCGCGTTCACTTCAGGTCCCCGCCGGCCTGAAAGCAGTCCTGCCACGCGTGCTCGGGGGTTCTCACACCCCAGAAGTTGGAGTTCCGTCCGCCCCCGTACTTCGCGGCGTTAAGCGCCTTGACAGCTTCCTGGTGCAGGCGGACCAACTCCGGTGTGACCCGGTCGTCGCACACCCGCTCGATCGCTTTCAAGTACCGCTGGACCTCAGCGGGCAAAGCCCCGTCGGTCTGGGCCACAGCAACGCCTACCTGGCTCCCCGGCGTCGAGAGGAGCATGGAGAATCCGACGATGGCCACCGCCGAGCGGCCACGCGCCGCCCATCGCCGAACGGTCGGCCTTCGCATGAGCATCCGCATCATGGTACACCTCACTCAGGCTAGCTCGAGGGGCCTCCTTTGAGCCAGTCGAAGGACTCTATCCTCACCCGGTAGGCGCTGCCAGGCGGGACCGCGACTTCGAAGGAGGCGCGGCCCATTGGAGGGACGTTCCAGTTGACGTAGCCCTGGGTCTGGCTCACCGTGCGGCCAGCGGCGTCCTGTGCCTCCACCAGGAGCTGCACGTTCAGAGCCCACAGCCCGCGGTCGTTGTATACGTAACCGGTGATCCGTGGACCCTTCTTGGCCTGCTCAACTTCCCACTCCAGGCGCAAGTAGCGATCCACGGGGGCGCCGAAATTCTGAGCCGACGCAGCACCCGCGCCAAGGATCAGCACACCGAGCACGACAGCAACACGTTTGCCCCACATACGCACCTCCTCGCTCCACCTCAGGGGTGGCGCTGTAAGAAATCCTGGATCAGTCCGACAATCACCTCCGGCTCGTCCTCCTGGAGGTAGTGGCCCGCATCCGCCAGCGTGCGGAGCTCGGCGTGGGGGTAAATCTTCTGCCAGAGCTCGATCATCCCCTTCGGGAACGCATGATCCTTCATCGCCCAGATCAGGAGCACCGGCACCTCGAGGGTCGGGAGCTTCTGTTGAATCTCGCTCATGGCCCGCGCCGAGGGGTGATCGTCGCCGACGACGATGTCGCGCGGAAAGGCGAGGATCCCGACGCGCGAGTTCCAGTCGGGGAACGGATCTCGGTAGGCCCGCATCAACGCCTGGGTCACGCGCTCTTTCTTTGCGATCCCCGCGGGCAGAAACCCCTCGACGAAAAGGTTGAGCCCCTGGACGAGCGCCTCGCCGAGCCCGGGCGTCCTGAACTGCTCAAGGAGCGGGTGGACCCGCGTCCCCGCGGGAATCACCCAGGCCCACGTGTTCAGGATCACCAGCCGCTTGACCCTGTCAGGGTTCCGGGTCGCGACGCCGAGGCCGATGGGACCGCCCCAGTCCTGCATCACGAGCGTGGCGTTTCTGACATCGAGCCTCAGGAGCAGGGACTCGAGGTTGGCAATGTGGCGAGCCAGCCGGTAGAGCGACGGGTCGAGCGGCTTGTCAGAGCAGCCGAAGCCCATGTGGTCGGGGACGATCACCCGGCTGCGCTTGGCCAGCGGTGGGATGAACTTCCGGTAGAGGTAGCCCCAGGTGGGGTTCCCGTGGAGGAGGACGACCGGCTCACCCTTCCCCTGCTCCACATAGGCGAGCCGGACGCCGTCCACGACGTGGAACTTCGAGCGAAACGGGAACCCTGGCACGCGCGTCATCCGGCCACCTGCGGCGCGATCTCGGCCTGGAACCGCTCCATGGTCCTGAGGACCGAGTCCAGCGTCTCGCGTCCCAGCTCGGGGAGGCCGTAGAAGAGGTCCAGGTTCATGTAGCTGACCCCCACCTCCCGGTAGCGCTGGAGGCTCTTCACGATGTAGTCCACGGAGGCCGTCATCGGGTACTTCTCCGTCCACGCCTCCCTCCGGTCGTGGATCTGGACGTGGCCGCGGAGGCAGATGGTGAGCGCGGAGGGGTCGCGCCCGTACTCTCGGGCGAACTTCTGAAACGTGGGGATCGCAACCGCCAGCTCGTCGGGAGTGGAGAAGTTCGGGTGCCAGCCGTCCCCCAGCTCGGCGGCGCGCCGCATGGCGCCCTCGCTCTTGCCGCCGACCCAGATCGGCGGGTGGGGCGCCTGTCTGGGGCGAGGCAGAAAGCTGACCTTGGAGAATCTGTGATATTTGCCGTCGAAGGCCGGGCGGTCAGAGGTCCAGATGGTCTTCATGATCCTGAGCGACTCTGTCGCGCGGGCGCCGCGCTCCCTGAAGGGCACGGAGAGCGCCTCGAATTCCTCCTGGCACCAGCCGGTCCCGACCCCGAAGATGACCCGGCCGTCGGAGAGCTGGTCGATAGTGGCGATGGCCTTGGCGACGAAGAGCGGGTTCCGGTAGGGGAGGATGAGGACGCTGGTGCCCAGGCGGATCCTGGAGGTGTGCGCCGCCACGTAGGCAAGGATTGAGAGCGGCTCGTAGAAGACCGCGCCGAAGCGCGGGACGTACGGCTCGGGCACGCCGATGTGGTCGGTCACCCAGATGGAGTCGTAGCCCAGCTCCTCGGCCCGGCGGGCCACTCGCAGAATCGCGTCCTTCGAGGGGAACGTGGCGAAGTGGGGCAGGTTGATCCCGAACTTCATGCTAGCGCCCCTTGAAGGTCGGGGTCTTCTTCTGGGCGAAGGCGGTGACCCCTTCCTTGAAATCCTCGGTCTTGCCCATGGCGGCAATCTCCTGGGCCTCGTGCTCCATCTGGGTCTCGAGGCTCTCCTGCTCGGAGAGCAGGATGAGGCGCTTGGCGTGACCGAGCGCCACAGTGGGGCCCTGGGCCAGCTCGCGCGCCAGCTCAGCGGCGGCTTTGAGCGCGTCGCCATCCGGGACCACCCGGTTCACGATCCCCCACTCGAGGGCGTCCCGGGCCGTCAGGACGCGATTGGTGTAGATCAGCTCCAGCGCCCGACGGATCCCCACCACGCGCGGGAGGAAATAGGTGGAGGAGCCGTCGGGGGTGGCGCCGATCCTGGAGTAGGCCATCGTGAACCGCGCCGACTCGGCGGCGACCACGAGGTCTGACGCCAGGGTGAGGCTCATCCCCGCGCCGGCGGCCACCCCGTTGATGGCGGCCACGACCGGCTTCGGCATCCGCGCCATCCGGGAGACAGCCGCATGGATGGGCGTCGTCAGGCGTTTCAGGTGGTAGCCGATCCGGTCCAGGTTCTGGACGAAGCTCTTCACATCGCCGCCCGCGCAAAAGGCCTTCCCCGCGCCGGTCAGGACCAGGGCCCGGACGCCCGGATCCTCGTCGCACTCGAGGATGGCCAGGTGCAGCTCCTCGGCCATGGCTTCATTCACCGCGTTGTAGGCCTCGGGGCGGTTGAGCGTGATGGTGCAGACCTGGTCTTTCACTTCGACAACGAGCGTCTCATACGCCATGACCGTTCCCTCCGGCGTTCGCGATTGTCACCGTCTCTCAGCCACGATAGATCTGGTTCAGGAACTCGCTCACCGCCGCGTTGAAGGTGGTCGGGTCCTCCAGGTTGGTCATGTGGCCGACTCCCTTGATGATGACGTGCTCGGAGCCGGCAATGACGTCGCCCATGAAACGGTGGACTTTCACGCACGGCTCGTCGTGCTCCCCCACGATCAGCAAGGTGGGAATCCGAAGCTGTCGAAGCTTCGGCTCCAGCGAGTAGATCGTGGGCCGGCGCGCGAGGACCCCGCGAAGGGTGTGAGCCAGCCCCCGCGCCCGATGCGTGGTCACGAGCGAGCGCATCAGCCGGGCGGCGTCTGGGCCCTGGGACACATACCGGGCTACCAAGGGGTGAGCCGTGATCACGTCGGCGAAGGCCTCGATCCCGTCGCGCTCGAGGAGCCGGGCCCATTCCTGGCAGGTGCTAACCCATTCCTCGGTGTTGTCGGAGCCCGCCCCCGTGTCGCAGACGATCAGGCCGTCCACCACGTCCGGATAGGAGAGGGCGAGGTTCAGGGCGATGTTGCCTCCCATAGAGAGGCCCCCGACGACGGCTCGGGAGATCCGCAGAGAGTCGAGGAGCCTGCGGAGGTCTTCGACCGAAATCAGCTGGGAGTACGCGTCGGGTCGCTCCGGCACGTCCGACGCGCCGTGACCCCGGACATCGTACGCGATTACCCGGTGGCGACCGGCCAGGGCCGCCACCTGTGGGTCCCACATCCTGAGGCCGCAGCTAAAGCCGTGCGCCCAGATGAGCGCCCGGCCCCGCCCGGTCTCCTCGTAGTAGAGCGAGATCCCGTTCACCCTGGCCATCGGCATTGCACGTCTCCCCGATCTCCGCGCGAGTGATCCGTACAGAGTCCTCTCAGGACAAATCCACCCAGACCGTCTTGACCTCGGTGTAGAGCTCGATGCCTGCCGCGCCGAGCTCTCTTCCGAACCCGGACTCCTTGAACCCACCGAACGGCAGCGCCGCATCGTAGAGGTTGTAGGCGTTCACCCACACCGTGCCCGCCCGGATCGCCCGCGCGGCGCGGAGCGCCTTGGCCACATCGCGGGTCCACACGGCCGCGGCCAGCCCGTAGGTGGTGGTGTTCCCCTCGGCGATCCCCTCCTCCAGGTCCTTGAACGTGATCACCGAGAGGACCGGGCCGAAGATCTCCTCGCGCGCGATCTTCATCCGGTTCGACACCTGGTCGAAGATGGTGGGCTCGATGAAGTAGCCCTTGCCGCTCTCCACCTTGGCACGGCCGCCCCCCGCCGCCAGGCGCGCGCCCTCCTTCTTCCCGGCCTCGATGTAGGAGAGCACCGTCTCCATCTGCTGGGCCGAGACCACCGGGCCCATCCGGGTCGCTTTGTCCATGGGATCGCCCACCTTGAGGCCCTTGACCCGCTCGGTGAGCTTGGTCATGAACTCATCGTGGATCTGCTCCTCCAGGAAGAGCCGGGAGCCGGCAGCGCAGACCTCTCCCTTGTTGTAGAAGATGCCTGTCATCGCCCCCTTCACGGCCGCCTCCGTGTCGGCATCGGCGAAGACAATGTTGGGGGATTTGCCGCCGAGCTCGAGTGAAACGCGCTTCAAGGTCCCCGCCGCCTCCCTCATGATCTGCTTGCCGACTTCGGTGGAGCCCGTGAAGGCGATCTTATCCACCCCCGGATGGCGCACCAGGGCCATGCCCACCTTGGAGCCCGGGCCCGTGACCACATTGAACACGCCCTCGGGAAGCCCCGCCTCCTGGCAGAGCTCGGCGAATCTGAGCGCTGTGAGCGGAGTGAGCGAGGCAGGTTTCAGCTCGACTGTATTTCCGGCTGCCAAGGCCGGGGCGATCTTCCACGAGGCGAGGA
>JACQRS010000045.1 GCA_016206385.1 Candidatus Rokuibacteriota bacterium
CCCTCAGCTCCACCGCCTCCTCTTCCCCTTCTATCCTCACGGGAGCTACACGCCGACCGTCGTTGAGCTCTCCATCGTCGGCGGTATCTACGCGCTGGGAGCCCTCTTCTTTTTCCTCTGCGCCAAGCTCTTCCCGCTGGTTGAGCTTGAGGCGCATCGCTGATGGGAGCTGGTATCGGAATGAGCAGGGCCGAAGAGGCGATCGAGCGCGCCAGCATCTACGAGCTGCTGGCTCTGGGTTTCAGCCTGCCGTCACCCGAACTGGCGAAGGCGGTCTCGGGCCTGATTTCCGAGTACCACCGGCTGTTCGTGGGGCCCGGAGAACTGCCCGCTCCTCCCTACGAGTCGGTCTATCGCGAAGGCTGGAGAGTCATGGGTGAGACAACACTGGATGTCCAGAGCGCGTACGAAGAGGCGGGTTACGCTCTGGACCCTTCGTTTAAAGAATTGCCCGACCACGTGGCGGCTGAGCTGGCCTTCATGGGCCTGCTTACCGAAGAGGAGGCGAAAGCGTGGAAGGCTGGTGACGCCTCCGTCGCCCTTTCATGGCTCGAACGAGAGAGAGCCTTCCTCGACGATCATCTGACCCGATGGCTCCCCGCGTTCTGTGATCGGCTCCTGGCCTCCACGGAGGTGCGCTTCTATCGAAAATTGGCAGGCGAGCTTCAGGAGTTCGTCGCGCTGGACGCTGAGCGGGTCACGGCCCTGACCGGACTTCTCGAGGAGGCACTGGCGTGACGCCGGGCAGGCCCGAGGGGATCGACCCGAAGTATCTCAAGGTTTCCTATCAACCGAGCGAGGGGCCCCTGAGTCGCCGCAATCTCCTCTTCGGCTCGCTCACACCGCGCTACGAGGTCGTGGCCGCCGTGGAGACGGAAGCCTGCACGGCCTGGAAGGGGTGCGTCCAGTGCCTCGAGGCCTGTCCTCAGGGAGCCATCGCCGTTGACGGAGGTGCCGCAGCCATCGACAAGGCGAAATGCGTCGGTTGCGGGGCGTGCCTCCCCGTCTGCCCGGTGCGAGCGATTCGACAGCCCCTCTTGGACCCGGAACGACTCGAGGCTGAGCTGAGGGCTCTTCTCTCGACCGCCGGGGTCGCGGCAGCGCCGAGGGTTCTCGTCCTGATGGCAGACGGTGGCGCGCCCCCGCCCGAGGCAATGGGGCTCCGCGTGCTTCGTCTACCCTCCATCGGAGCCGTCTCCGCGTGGCTCCTCTTGCGGGCCTTCACTCTCGGGTTCTTCGGAGTCGCTGTGCTTCCGTGTCCCGTCGGCTGCCGGCATCGCTGCGACCAGACCCGGTGGGATCAGACGCTCTGGTTCACCCTGGAGCTCCTCACCCGGTTAGGCGTCGGTGCCGACCGCCTCGCGGTTGTCCGACGCGACGACATCGCGAGCGCGCCCGGGCTCAGCGCGTTTTGCCAGGCCGTGGCCGGCCTCGGTCCTCACCGCCTTTGCACGGTGAGCCATGTGAGCGCGAGGCAGGCGCCAACGCTGGCGAGGCTCCTTCAGGATCTGGCCGCGTTTCGGCCTGACCCGTCGGCACCTCTGGCGGGGGCGGCAATTCCTTTCGGAGCGCTGAGCGTCGGCGCCGACCGTTGCACCCTCTGCGGGGCGTGTCCTGAGCGCTGCCCTACCGGCGCCCTGGAGGTTCGCGAGGACGAGGAGTCCTCGCGGCTTCTCTTCGACCACGGCCGTTGTGTCGCCTGCGAAGCCTGCGTGCGGGTCTGCCCTGAGAGAGCGGTTGAGGTGACCCGGCGGCTCGATCTGGCTCGGCTGGGGAGGCAAGAGGTTCTGGCCGAGGATCGGGTAGCCCGCTGCGCGCGCTGCGGTGCTGCCATTGCGCCCAAACGCATGCTCGAGAGAGTTCAGCGTTGCCTGAAGGGAACACAGGCAGCCAGCGCCCCCGCGCTCGGCAGGTATTGCGCCTCCTGCCTGGCGCTTCAGAGCCTGGCAGGGGTCCGCGGGCCATGAAGAAAGACCCGGTGTGCGGGGCAGAGTTCGACGTGCGAGGGGCGACGGCCATCAGCCGGTACCGGGACCGGTACTACTACTTCTGCAGCCTCCGGTGCCGCGACGCCTTCGCCGGGGCCCCGCACGACTTTATCCAGGAGCCGCCGGTTCGGATGTTCAGGCGCCCTCACCGAAGAAAAAAGGCGGCGTAGGCCGGCTCGGGAGCAGGGCGCCATGGTCAGACCAACAGAGAACCACACACAAGGAGGGACGACGATGAGTACGGTCAACGTGTTGAAAGTGACAGGGGTGCTCTTCGGCGCGGCGGTGGCGCTCCTGCTCTTGGCCGGTGAGAGTCTCGGTCAGTCGGGCTCGGTCACCACACACACGATCTTCATGACCGGTATGGAGGTGAAAGGGGCGACCACCGCTGACAAGCTTACGCCGCCTTCGGTGAATCCGAAGGACCTCTCCAAGGGGTACGGCTTCAAGGCCCCCGGTGAGGCTGACACGCAGAGCCCGCAGAAGTGGGAGGTGGCCAGCTACATCTTCAGCCCGGGCTTCGTCGTCGTGCGCCAGGGGGATACCGTGAAGCTGACCGCTTTCCTCGTGAACGGCGATGAGCACGAGGTGTGGGTGACTGGCCCTGACGGGCGCGAGGTCGTCGCCAAGAGAATGTGGCACCGGGGCCGGGAGTACGAGCTTTCCTTTGTCGCGGAAAAACCGGGGTCCTACCAGCTCACGTGCTCGAGCCACGCGCCGAGCATGCTGGCGACGTTCCTGGTGCTGCCACGGTAGGCCGCCGATAAGTTTGGCCGGCGCGAGCGAGGACTCACTGATCCTACCGCGGAGCTGAGATGAGGTGGATCGGTCTGGCCGGGCTGGCTGTCATCGCCCTGTTGGCCTGGGGGTACTGGGGCGGATGGGGGGAGCCTGCTGTCAGGCAACCGATCGAGTTCCCCCACAAGGCCCACCTGGAGCTGAAGGACCCGAAGTTCGAGTGTACGACCTGCCACGACCGGGCGGAGAAGGGTCCCGTGGCGGGTCGGCCCTCGACGAAAAAATGCCTCTCCTGCCATTCGGGGGGAAAAGCCAAAAGTGCCGAGGAGAAGAAGATCCAGGCCTTCGGCGAAAAAGGCGGGGACATCCCGTGGAAGCGGGTCTGGCGATTACCCTCCCACGTCTTTTTCTCCCACCGGACTCATGTGGCGGTGGCGAAGGTGAAGTGCCAGACCTGCCATGGGCCGATGGAGACCCTGGCCCGCCCGCCCGCGCGCGCGCTGAAGAAGCTCGCAATGGACGCGTGCATCGGTTGTCACGAGAAGTGGGAGTGGCCCCAGGAGACCAAAGAGAAAGAGACCAAGGAGGAGGAAGCGAAGCCGGTGAAAGTGGCCGGGGCGCGACGGGTCTCCATCGATTGTAACGCCTGCCACCGGTGAGGCTGAACGATGAGGGTGACGAGGCGGGGGTTCCTTCAGGTGCTGGGCGGAACAGCCGGGGCCGCGGCCCTGGTCCGAGGCCGACTGAGCAAGGCTGAGCAGGCGGGCGAGGATCTCACCCGCTGGGCCACTCCCGAGGAAAGCCTGGTCCCTTCCATCTGCCAGCAGTGTCCTGGAGGATGCGGGCTTCTGGTCCGAACTCTTGACGGCGAGGTGGCAGGGATCTCGGGGAACCCGCTTCATCCCATCAACCGGGGAGCCCTCTGCCCCAAGGCATTTGGCGCGCTCCAGCTTCTTTACGACCCGAACAGGCTGAAGGGGCCGATGGCGCGCGATGGCGAGCGGGGGCGGTTTCGTCCCATCGGGTGGGATGAAG
>JACQRS010000046.1 GCA_016206385.1 Candidatus Rokuibacteriota bacterium
AGGCTCACGTGGCGGCTGAGCTGGCAGAGCTGGTGACCGGAGCCCGGCCCGGACGGACGAGCGCGGAAGAGATCACTCTCTTCAAATCAGTGGGCTTCGCCCTGGAGGACGCGGCGACCGCCCGGCTGGCTTACGAGCGGGCTCTGGCAGCGGGAATCGGCCAGCGGGTCTCGCTGGAGTAGGCTGTGAATCGCACCGCGGAGGTGGTGATTATCGGCGGCGGGGTGACGGGGGCGAGCCTCGCCTACCACCTGGCCCGGCGCGGAGTCACTCACGTCGTGGTACTCGAGAAAAAATTCCTCGCTTCGGGAGGGACCGGGCGCTCCATCGGGATCATCAGGCAGCTCTACCCGACGCAGGAAGCCAGCCAGATGGTGTTCCGCTCGCTGCGGGTATTCCAGAGTTTCCGCGAGCGAGTCGGAGGCGACTCGGGCTACGTGGGATGCGGCGCCCTCATCGGCGTCTCCGAGCACATGCTCCCGGCGCTCAAACACAGCATGGAGGTACAGAAAGCCACCGGGATCCGCGCCGAGCTTCTGAGTCCGAACGAGGCGCTGTCGATCGAGCCCCGCATCAACCCCCAGGGACTGGCGGGTCTCGTCTATGAGCCGGAGTCCGGCTACGGCGACCCTTCGGGTGTGACCATGGGCTACGCGCGAGCTGCGCGGGATCTCGGCGTCGCCATCGAGCAGGGCGTGGAGGTGACCGGGATCCGGCTGTCGGGCGACCGGGTCGTCGGCGTCACCACGGCGTCGGGGGAGGCCCTTGATGCCCCGGTGGTCGTGAACGCGGCAGGGCTCTGGGCTGCCATCGTCGCGCGGCTCGCCCGGGCGGAGCTGCCGATTGTCGTGGGACGCCACCCCGTCTTCGTCGTCAAACGCCCGGCCGCTTTCGGGCCGTCGCATCTCGTCTATCTGGACCTGGCCGGCGGGAGCTATGTCAGGCCGGAGACCGGCGACCTCACGCTGACGGGCTCCCTCACCGAGGACGAGACCCGGCACCCCATGGACCCCGAGCTCCTCGGGAGCGAGGTGGGCTTCGAGGAGGCAGCCGTTGCCCTGGAACGCACCAGCCAAGCGCTGCCGAGTCTTGCCGACGGAGAGTACCAGGACGGCTATGCCGGCGCCTTCGACATCACGCCGGACTGGATGCCGATCCTCGATGAGTCGCCCATCAGGGGGCTCTACATCGCGGCCGGGATGAGCGGTCACGGCTTCAAGCTGGCTCCCGCGGTCGGCGAGCTCATGGCAGAGCTCATCACGGAGGGACGCACCACCATCAACCGAGCCCCCTTCCGCCTGGACCGCTTCGCCGAGACGAGAGCGCGCGGCGGAAGCTTCGTCAGCTCCTATCTCGGCTAGCGCCCGAGCCATCTGCGCCCCGGCACTTCCCCGGGCATTCCGCTCGCCTGGGAAGGCCGTTGCTGCTACCCTAGGGGGTCCATGAACCCTCGTGCCTTGGGCACCTTCTTGGTCCTGGTCCTGGCCGTCGCACCTCAGCCCGCCCAAGCCCGACACAAGCTGACGTACCGCCCGTCGGAAGGCGTCCTCGAAGACCTGCTGGACGTCGGCGAGATCGTCGGATTCGGCTTTGCCAAGCAGTTCGCTGGCGTGGAGTCAATCGCGTTGATGGGGCTCACGACGATCGTCGCGAGCCCGCTCGGACGCGAGATGGACGACCCGATTCAGGGATGGTTCACGACTGAGCGGGCGGATGGCACGTTCAAGGACACTGAGAAGCGGCTCCCCAACGGGCTCACCAACGCGCTCTCGGTCGCGGGTGAGGTTATGGCCGTCCCCTGGTGGGAAGCGGCGCTCTACGGCCTCGGGCGCTCGCACAGCGATCATCGCCTGGTCGCGTTCGCGAAAGATGCGCTCGCCACGCACCTGGTCGTCGGCGCCGAGGTCCAGCTTCTTAAGGCCGCCTTCACGCGCGACCGGCCAGACGGCACCGAACCTTCAAGCGTCGTTAAACGCCTTTTCGCCGACGGCGACAACAGCTTCCCGGCCCGCCACGCGATGGGCTTCTGGGTGCTGGGCTTCAAGGCCTGGGACTACGGCTACCAGACTGCCGCCGTGGCCGGGTTTGCCCTCGGCACCGCGGTCTCGGTCGCGCGCGTGGCGCAAGCCGAGCATTTCGCCACCGACGTGCTCACGACCTTGCTGCTCAGCTGGATCGCGTCGCAGGGCACGGAGCGCGCGAGCCGGACAATCCTCCTGCCCGTCGTGAGCACCGCGCCCGCCCGCGAGGGCGGCAGCTTCTTCGGCTTCCTCCTCACCGGCGCCTGGTAGCATCCTCCTCACGCATGGCAGAAGACCTCAAGCTCCGGCTCGGCGAGGCGGAAGGAGCGGGGATCGCCGAGGCCGAGCGCCTGGTCAGAGAGGCAGAGTTCGGTGCCCGTGAGCTGGCCGGGTGGTCCTTCTGGCTGGCGGGCGGGCTCGCCCTCGCAATGTCGGTCTTCCAGCTCTGGACCGCCGCGGTGGGGACGCTGCCCGGTGTGCTCCAGCGCTCGATTCACCTCACCTTCGCCATGGCCCTCTGCTTCTTCTTCTACCCGCTGAGCCGGGGGCCTCGTCAGACCCGCCTTCCCTGGTACGACTTGGTCCTGGCTGCGCTGGGGGCCTACGCCGCCCTCTACGTGACGCTCCATCACGAGGCGCTGATCCGCCGGGTCGGGATCCCGGCGCCCATGGATACGGCTGTCGGGTTGCTCTTGGTGCTGCTAGTCCTCGAGGCAACCCGCCGGGCGGTGGGCCTCTGGCTCCC
>JACQRS010000047.1 GCA_016206385.1 Candidatus Rokuibacteriota bacterium
CGACCTGATCGGGGTCACCGAGCAGATGGCCCTCGGCGAGCGCTACAAAGCCTGAGCCGTCACGTCAGTCGATGGGCGCAGGCGTCCACGCCCTGCTCGTCGGAATCCTCCTCGCCACCTTCGCCGGAGCTGCCGGAGCCGCAGAGCTCCAACTCTTCGACGCGCATTCCCACAGCGCGCGGGGCCTGAACCTCGAGGAGGTCATCGCCCGGATGGACACCCCCGGGGTCAAGAAGATCGTGCTCTTCGCCCGGCGCCAGGGAACGGATGAGGAGATCCTCGAGCTCCATGCCAGGCACCCCGAGCGCGTGGTGCCTGCGATTGGATTTCAAAACCCCGGATGGCTGAAGCAGCTCCCCGCCTTCCTGGACGAAGTCGAGGCGAAGCTCAAATCAGGGCGATTCCGCTGGATGGGGGAGCTCCTGCTGAGGCATTACGGCGTGCCGGAGCTCAAGGCAGCGGACTACGACATCTCGCCAGAGCGCGGGCTACTCAAGCGCGTCCTGGACCTCTCGGCGCAGTACGGGGTTCCGCTCACGATCCACCACGAGGCCGAGCCAGGCAATGTCGAGGCCTTTCGCGGCGCCCTCAGCGGAAATCCGGACGCCCTGGTCGTGTGGGCCCACTGGTGCGGCCGCTCCATCCCGGAGGTGGCCCGAGCTTTCCTGAGGGAGTTCCCCAACCTCTCCTGCGACCTCGGCGCATCGGACCCCGGCCGACGGTACGGCCGCGAAAAGAACCCGCTCATCGGAAAGACGGGAACCCTTGAGCCCGGTTGGAAGGCCGTGATCGAAGCGTTTCCCGAGCGCTTTCTTGCTGCCATTGACGCCGTGGATCCCGGCCACTACGCCCAGTATGCGGAGTGGGTGCGGGTGCTCAGGACAGCGCTGGCGGGGCTCCCGCCCGATGTCAGCCGCCGGGTGGCCTCCGAGAATGCCGAGCGGCTCCTCGCCAGATGGAAAGGCGCGCGCACGACCCGGTAGCCGAGCGATTGCACGAGGTGAGCCGCTCTGGTAGGCTCGGGGCCGGTATCCTCCATCCCCCCACCCGCTTCTGAGGAGGCCGAGTCATGACCGCCATCAAGGATGCCCTCAGCGAGACCGTGGACGGGCTCGGAAACGAGCTGGAGGCTCTCTCCCACCGGATCCATGCCAACCCCGAGCTGGGCTACCAGGAGCTGAAGGCCTCCGCCTGGCTCTCCGAGTTCCTCCAGGCCAAAGGCTTGAAGGTGGAGCGCGGGGTGGCCGGCGTGGAGACCGCCTTCCGCGCGACGCTCGAGACGGGCGAGGGCCCGACCATCGCCATCCTCTGCGAGTACGACGCGCTCCCCGGGATCGGCCACGCGTGCGGGCACAACATCATCGCCACCTCGGGCGCCGGCGCCGGCGCGGCGCTCGCCGCCGTCAAGGACCGGCTGCCCAAGGGACGCATCCAGGTCGTCGGGACGCCGGCGGAGGAGGGCGGGGGCGGCAAGATCAGGCTGATTCAGGGCGGGGTCTTCAATGAGGTGGACTGCGCGATAATGATTCACGGCTTCGACCGGCACCTGCTCCACCAGGACCTGCTCGGCATCGTCCGCGTCACCTTTGATTTCACCGGCAAGGCCGCCCACGCCTCCGCGGATCCGTGGGAGGGGATCAACGCCCTGGACGCGGTGATCCAGACCTTCAACGCCATCAGCATGCTCCGCCAGCAGGTTCGCCCGGATGCGCGGATCCACGGCATCATCACCAATGGCGGCAGCGCGCCCAACATCATTCCTGAGGCCACCTCGGCCGTCTTCTACGTCCGCGCCGCCTCGCTGGACTACATGTGGGAGATCTATCGCCGGGTGGTGGCCTGCGCCGAGGGCGCGGCTCGGGCCACGGGGGCCGAGCTTCGAGTGACCCAGGGCGAGATGGTGTACGAGCCCCTCAAGCGGAACCAGACCCTCCTCGATCTCTTCAAAGCCAACCTAGAGCGCCTCGGGGTAAAGGAGGAAGAGCCGATCCCCGACCGCCTCGGCTCCTCGGACATCGGCAACGTGAGCCAGGTGATCCCCGCCATTCAGCCCCTCATCAAGGTCGCCCCGACCGGCACCGCCATCCACTCGCGTGCCTTCGCCGGGGCTGCGGTGACGCCGCTGGCGCGCCAGGGCCTCCTGGTCGCGGCCAAGGCCATGGCCATGACCACGGCTGACCTGCTCGCGAGCCCAGCGGTGGTCCGGCAAGCGAAAGACGAGTTCGCCACCGCCCGCTGAGGACGGGCGAGATGGGCGTCATCGCTCGCACCGACTTCTCCGACCTCCCGTTTTACCGCCGCGGAAAGGTGCGCGACGTCTACGCCGTGGACGCTGACAAGCTCCTGATCGTGGCCACCGACCGCATCTCGGCCTTTGACGTCGTGCTCCCGAACGCCATCCCGGAAAAAGGGCGGATCCTCACCGCGCTCACCCTCTTCTGGCTCGACCTGATCCGGGACCTCGTCCCCAACCATCTGATCAGCGCCGACGTGAGAGACTACCCTGCCCCGCTCAGGAAGTACGCCGCCGAGCTCGAGGGGCGCTCCATGCTGGTGACGCGGTGCGAGGTGGTGCCCTTCGAGTGCGTGGTGCGCGGCTACCTGGCGGGCTC
>JACQRS010000052.1 GCA_016206385.1 Candidatus Rokuibacteriota bacterium
CCTTGACCGTCTCGGGCGCGGCGCGGTCCCGACCAAGGCCGGCGAGCTCCTCCTCTCCTATGCCAAGCGCATCCTCCAGCTTCACCGCGAGGCGCGCCAGGCCCTCGAGCAATTCCAGGGACGGATGTCGGGCCAGCTGATAGTGGGAGCCAGCACGATCCCCGGCGAGTACGTGCTCCCTGCGCTCATCGGCCGCTTCAAGGAGAAGTACCCGGACATCTCCACCTCGCTCCTGATCGGCGACACCCAGCGGGTCGTGGACTGGCTCCTGGAAGGGAAGGTGGAGGTGGCGGTCGTCGGAGCCCAGATCTCCCAGCGGAGCCTCGAGTACGCCGAGCTGATGCCCGACGAGCTGGTGGTGGTGGTCTCCTCCGCCCACCCGTGGCACGCGAAGAAGAACGTCACCCTGGAAGAGGTCAGGGCCGAGCCGCTCATCGTGAGGGAGCGGGGCTCGGGCTCCCGCCATGCCCTCGAGCGCGCCCTCGCCGAGGTGGGGCTGGATTTGGGAGCCTTCCGCGTGGTGGGGGAGATGGGCTCCACCCAGGCGATCAAGCAGGCGGTCAAAGCCGGGGTCGGCATCTCGCTCATCTCCAAGCGCGCGGTCGAGGACGAGTGTCGCGCCAACCTGCTCTGCTGCGTCAAGGTGAAGGACCTCAGCGTTTCCCGGTTTTTCTACCTCGCGACCCACCGGGGGCGCACCCGGTCTCCGCTCGCCGAAGCCTTCCGGACGTTCCTCAAGGCCGAGTCTCCCGAAACCCGTTCCTGAATCCAACGGGCAGGTTCGTGTATCCTAAACGGCGAGGTTCCAACCGACCCACCGGGAGGTGACCTTCGTGGCCGATGCCAAGCTGACCGCGCCCCTAACCGGCAAGGAGATCCGGCTCACCAGCTACGCCGCCTGCGCCGGCTGAGCCTCGAAGATGGGGCCCGGTGAGCTCCAGGACGTGCTGACCGGTCTCGAGCGCCACGAGCACGCCGACCTCCTGGTCGGGCTGGCCAAGCGCGACGATGCGGCGGTCTACCGGATCACCGATGAGGTCGCCATCGTCGAGACCGTGGACTTCTTCCCGCCCATCGTGGATGACCCCTACGTCTATGGCGCCATTGCCGCGGCCAATTCCATGTCGGATGTGTATGCCATGGGGGGTCGCGTGATCTTTGCGCTGAACGTCGCCGGCTTCCCGCGGGAGTTCCCCAAGGAGCTGATCGCCGAGATCTTCAGGGGCGGTGCGGATAAAGTGGCTGAGGCGGGCGGGGTCGTGGCCGGGGGCCACACGGTAGTGGACGCCGAGCCCAAATACGGCCTCTGCGTCACCGGGCTCATCCATCCGAAGAAGATCTTCGTCAAGGGCGGGCTCAGGCCCGGCGACCGGCTCTTCCTCTCAAAGCCCCTGGGCACCGGAGTGATCGCAACCGCCGCCAAGGCCGACGACTGCGCGCCGGAGGTTCTGGATGGCGCGGTGAAGAGCATGCTCAGGCTCAACCGGGTGGCCTCAGAGGTGGCCCAGGAGGCCAGCGTTCAGGGGGCCACCGATATCACGGGCTTCGGCCTTCTGGGTCACGCTGCCGAGATGGTGGAGGCCTCGGCGGTGGGGATCGAGGTCAGGACCGGCGAGCTGCCGATCCTGGACGGAACGCTTGCCCTGGCGGAAAAGGGCCATTTCAGCGGCGGGATGAAGCGGAACAGGCGCTACGTCGAGACGAGCCTCGGCCCGACGCGGTTGTTCATCCACCCGAGCCTGCCCGCTTACCTGGTCAGCCTCCTCTTCGAGTCTGAGACCTCCGGAGGTCTCTTCTTCTCGGTTGAAGCGACCAAGGCAGACAAGGTGGTCTCGCGCTTCAAGGAGCGGGGGGAGCCCTGCTGGAAGATCGGCGAGGTCACCACCGAGTCCGGAATCCGCGTCGTTTAGCCCCGAGCCGTCCCCCTACCTTTTCCCTCGCGACTATCGAGCAGGTCTATTCCTCTTCAAGTTTTGTATCGGAACTATCGATTTGCCTTCTGGAAGAACGTCTATAGGATTGGAGTCGAAACAGGTCGCGTATCCGATGCTGATCCTGATCATTCTCCTCATGCTGATCACTCCTGCGGTCGCGGCTGGCGAGACGCCCGCGGTGTTCAGGGTGTCGGCGATCCCGGACGAGAACCCCAACGAGCTGCTCCGGATTTATACGCCGTTCGCCGACTACCTGGTCCGCGAGATCGGGATTCAGGTGAGGTTCGTTCCCGTGGTGGACTACGCGGCCACGGTGGAAGGGCTCGCTGCCAGGAAGCTGGACCTGGTCTGGTACGGAGGGTTTACCTCGGTGCAGGCGGTGAGGCGGACCAGCGGCACGGCCCGTCGCCTGGTCATGCGCCAGGAGGATGCCGAGTTCAAATCGGTGTTCGTGACCCGAGCGGACGCGGGAATCAAGACGCTGGCGGACCTCAAGGGGCGGACCTTCGCGTTCGGGAGCGTCTCCTCCACCTCGGGCCACCTGATGCCGCGCTACTTCCTTCTCAAGAACGGGGTCACGCCCGAGCGGGACATGAAGCAGGTCGCCTATTCGGGGGCCCACGACGCCACTGCCCTCTGGGTCGAGTCGGGGAAGGTGGACGCCGGCGCGCTGAACTTCCTGGTGTGGGACAAGCTGGTGCAGGCCAAGAAGGTGGACACCGCCAAGGTGGTGGTCTTCTGGACCACGCCGCCCTATGCGGACTACGTCTGGACCGTGAGGGGCGAGCTGGACCGTGGCCTCCAGGAACGGATCGCCTCAGCGCTCCTCAAGCTCGATTACGCGAACCCCGAGCACCGGAGGCTCCTCGACCTCCACCGGACGAAGCGGTATATCCGGGCCACTGACGAGGAGTGGAAGGGGATCGAGGAGGCCGCGATCGCGGCCGGTCTCCTCAGGTAGCCATGGCGATCCCGATGTACGAGCTGGACCAGGTTTGGAAGCGCTTCGCCGACGGCACGGTGGCCCTCGAGGGAGTGTCCCTGACCGTCGGGCCGGGAGAGCACGTGGCC
>JACQRS010000048.1 GCA_016206385.1 Candidatus Rokuibacteriota bacterium
GGCAGGCTGGCGGGCTCACTGTGGGGATCCTGCCGGGCGCAAGCCACCGCGACGCGAATCCCTTCGTCGATATCTCCATCGTCACCGACCTGGGTCACGCGCGGAATGCCGTGGTGGTCCGCTCCGCCCACGCGGTCATCGCGCTCCCCGGCGAGTACGGAACCCTCTCCGAGGTGGCGCTGGCCCTGAAGATGGGGATCCCCGTGGTGGGGCTCAGGAGCTGGGAGCACCTGGACCGGGTGGTGAGGGCGGACACGCCCCCCGAGGCCGTGGCGCTGGCCCTGTCGTGGGCCGAGCGGGTGCACGCCAAGCCGAGATGAACCCGGGCGGGCCACCCCGCGCGGCCGAGATCCTGGTCGAAGGCGACGTGCAGGGCGTCGGCTATCGTGACTTCGTTCAGCGGCGGGCGAGTCGCCTCGGCCTCACCGGCTATGTCATGAACCTCCGCGACGGGCGCGTGCGGGTGCGGGTGGAGGGGGCGCAGGAGGGGATCGAAGACTTGGCCCGCGAGCTTGAGAAGGGCCCACCCCTGGCCCGCGTCGAAAAGATCTCGCTGACCTGGCTTCCTCCCTCCGGCCGCTTCGCCAGCTTCGGAATCCGGTTCGCCGAGTTCGAGGCATGAGCCGCAGGGCCCTCGCGCTGAGCCTCGTGGCGGTGCTCGGCGCGGCAACCGCGTCCGCCCACCCCAAGTCGGAAACGGCGATCCACGTCGTGCGGAGCGGCGAGACCTTGAGCCTCCTCGCCAAGCGCTACGGCATCAGCGTCGGGGCGTTGGCAGAGGCCAACCGCCTGGCGCGACCCGACCGCCTCCGGATCGGCCAGCGGCTCGTGATTCCAGGAAAGCTCGGGGCCGCCCCGGTCGCACGCGAGCCCGGGCCGCCGCCCCATTTCGTCCTGTCGCCGCCCGGGCTCGACGGGCGGGCGCCCGCCTTTGGCTGGCCGGTGGAGGGCCCGGTGAGCTCCCAGTTCGGGCGCCGGCGGGCCGGCTGGCACGCGGCCATCGACATCAAGGCAGAGGTCGGCACGCCCATCTTCGCCGCGGCTCCGGGCCGGGTGTACTATAGCGGCTGGGAGAAACGCTACGGGCTTGTCGTGAAGATCCAGCATCCGGAGGGCTTTGCCACCGTGTACGCCCACAACCTCCAGAACTTCGTGGACGCCGGCGACGAGGTGTACCAGGGACAGGTGATCGGGACCATCGGGCGCACCGGTCGGGCCTCCTGGTACCACCTTCACTTCGAGATCTGGAGTGACGGCAAGGTGTACAACCCGCTCTCCCTCCTGCCGCCGCGCGAGGCTCGCACCGAGCCGGAGGAAGACCTCCAGGCTGAGGATGACCACGACGATGAAGAGTGACGAGCCGTCGTTCGACGAGGCGGAGACCCTCGAGAAGTTCCTGGATGTAGAGCCCGAGCAGGAGCATGCGGAGGGCGAGCGCGGCAGGGCGGTCCTCGACGTGTACCTCAAGGAGATCTCCCGGATACCGCTCCTGACCCCGGTGGAGAAGCGGGAGCTCGCGCTGCGCGCCCAGCAGGGGGACACTGAGGCCGAGCGCCGGATGGTGGAGGCCAACCTCCGCCTGGTCTTGAAGATCGCCAAGCAGTACGCGAACCGCGGGCTCCCCCTCGTGGACCTCATCGAGGAGGGCAACCTCGGGCTGCTCAAGGCGGTGCGGAAGTTCCGGCCCGACAAGGGGACGCGCTTCTCCACGTACGCGACCTGGTGGATCCGCCAGTCAGTGGTGCGGGCCCTCGCGAACCAGGCGAGGATGATCCGGCTGCCGGTCCACGTGGAGCTGCTCCTCGCCCGCTACCTCCGGAAACAGGCGGCCCTGACCCAGCAGCTCGGGCGTCCGCCCGCCCTCCAGGAAGTCGCGGATGCCATGGGCGTTGCGGCCGAGCAGCTCGCCGAGCTGGAGGGGCTCCGCCACCACCCGCTCTCCTTGGAGGCGCCGGTGGGCGAAGCAGGGAAGGGGAGGCCCCGCGACCTGGTGGAGGATCGCCCGCTTTCCTCGTACAATCCTCTCAGCGGGCTCTTGAAGGAGCGGGCGGACCTGGCCCGGCTCCTAGACGCCCTCAGCGACAAGGAGCAGACCGTGCTGCGCCTGCAGTTTGGCCTGGACGGCGCCGAGCCGATGACCCTGGAAGCCATCGGCCAGCAGATGGGTCTGACGCGGGAGCGAGTCCGCCAGATCGAGGCCGTGGCCCTCAAAAAGCTCCGTGAGCTCCTGGTGGACGCCACGGACCTCTTCGACTGACCGTGCGTGCCCCCGTAGCTCAGGCGGACAGAGCAGCGGTTTCCTAAACCGCGTGCCGGGTGTTCGAGTCACCCCGGGGGCACCACTGACACCCGAGACC
>JACQRS010000010.1 GCA_016206385.1 Candidatus Rokuibacteriota bacterium
GGCCGAGGCCGAGCGAAGCCTGTGGAATCTGCTGGGCCAGGCGCGCCGTTAGTCCCTCGCAGAGTGAGAATCTCCGCGAAAACGGCCTTCGGCCCGGTATCACGCGTACTTAGATTGCCTCGTTGGCACGGGGTTGCCAGCCGGACCCCGGCTTGAAAGAGCTTAGATGAATGTTCATGCACAGATAGCCGTCGTAGCCGGCTGGCACGGGAGTTGCTCTAGGAAAAACGTGTTTTGCGAACGGGTAGGCCCGTCCCTGACGGGACCCCGGGCCAGGGGCCGGGGTACGGCCCCGGCAGTTAGTCACCTAACAACCCAATAGAGGAGGCGTCACCCATGGAGAAATTGTCAGTGCTGTTGCGCCGAGGGATACCATTGCTCGTGGTCCTCCCTGTGCTTGGCGTGCTCCTGGTTAGCTGCGCCAAGCAAGGCGTCACGACAGCGGGTGGGGAAACCGCTGCCACGCTGGCCGCTGGGTCCGAGTCGCCCTGGTCCCGGGCAGGCATGCGCGGAGACGGTTCGACCGTCCCGGATCCGAGGGACTTCGTCCCCCTTAGCGATCTGATGCCTGTCCACTTCGACTTCGACAGGTACGACATCCGCCCCGACGAGGCCAGGACCCTGGACGCGAACGCCAAGTGGATGAAGGCGCACCCGAGCCACCTGATCCTCGTCGAGGGGCACGCCGACGAGCGCGGCACCAACGAGTATAACCTCGCCCTCGGCGAGCGGCGCGCCAAGGCCACGGTGAACTACCTGATCGCCCAGGGCGTCCACGTCAGTCGGATGACGCTCATGAGCTACGGCGAGGAGCGGCCGCTCTGCATGGACAAGAGCGAGGAGTGCTGGGCCAAAAACCGCCGGGGCGATTTCCGGGTTAAGCTGCGGTAGGGGACAAACTTCGGTAGCTCTGGATACGCTCTCTTCGCCTGCGTGACGTGACCGATTCGGCGAGCAGAGCCTCAGCGGGAGGACTCCTGAATGATCGCGAAGCGGCGATGGGCGATGCCTGGCGGAAGGCTGGCAGTCTGCCTCGTCGGGCTGGGACTCTTCTTGGGCGCTCTCCTGGAAGTCCTGAACTGGTACGATCAGGCGGTGCACCAGTCACACGCCTTTACCGTCCGGCTGGAGCAAAACGCTCAGAAAGCGCCTCCACCGCGCGACGCCGGAGAGCGCCCAGAAGTCAGGGAAGCGCCGCAGGTGACCACGTGGTGAACGGGAGAGCACGAACGATCGCGTTTGCGCGCGTTCTAGACAAGAGGTCGGTGGGCGTGCCAGCTCTAGCACTGTCCTGACCTTCTGACGCCCAGCCTTCAGCAGGGTCCACCCACCGGACTTCCGGCGCGCCGTTCACCGCGCCGGCGACTCGGGTGGGAGTGCGCAGTCCCGCTACACCGGCGCGTACTTGGAGATCACCTGGCGGACGGGGAACTTCCGCTCGACCAGCTTGTACTGGAAGGCGACGTCCAGCATGGGCTGGAGGTCGGACTCCAGGATCTTCTTCTCGAAGGCGGGCAGCGCCATCTCCTTGAGAAACTCCGGCTTGAGCCCGGTGTACTTGGCGATGGTGGCCTTGCCCTCCTCCAGGTTGGCGTTGTGGGTGTCGATGCCCTTGTTGAGCGCCGCGATGAAGGCCTTCACCGTGTCCCCGTTCTTCGCGATCCAGGCCTCGCTGCAGAAGTAGGCGGCGATCAGGAGCCGCGGGGCGATCTCGCCGAGCGGGTAGCCGAGCACCCGGGTCTCCTTTCGCACCTTTGACGGGACCGTCACGAACGGCTCCACGGCCACGAAGGCCTCGATCTGCTTGTTGACGAGAGCCGGGGCCATCTGGGGGAACGGCAGCTCCACCCACTTCACCTTGCTGGAGTCCCCGCCGTTCTTGTCGATCCAGTGCAGGCCGGCAACGTGGATGATGTTCCGGAGCGTGTTGGAGGCCACCGTCTTCCCCTCCAGGTCCTTCGCCGACCTGATCGGCGAGTCCACGGTCACCTGGACCCCGAAGACATCGTTGGTCCCCCGCTTGTTGATGGCGCCGTTGGCGATGAAGCGGTAGTCGAACCCCTGGAGGTGTCCCTGGTAGATGGAGACCACGTTGGACCAGCCGATGTTGATGGCGCCTGAGGCCAGCGCCGGGGCGATGGCCGCGCCGCCCACCATCGCGGCCAGGTTGACCTCGAGCCCCGCGTCCTTGAAGAAGGCCCGGTCCAGCGCCAGGAAGAAGGGCGACAGGTCCCCGATCTTCATGTAGCCCACGTTGACCTTGGTCTGTGCCAGAGCCCGATCCCAGGGGAGCACCGCGGCCCCCGCCGCGGTGACGCCGGCGCGGGCGGCGGCTCCGAGGAACTCCCGTCGGGTGAGCGCGACCAGGTCGATGCCGACATTAATGCGTTCCATGGTCATCCTCCATAGAGTGGGGTGATCCCTCGCTACGCGGGCGCCGGGCTGCCTGTCCGGCGAACGACCCGCTTCGCCTTCAGCTCGTACCGCGGCAGGCTCCTCGCCGGGACGGGCACGACCTCGATCCGGATCCCGAGCTGGGCGCGGAGCCGCTCCTTCAGCTCGCGGGCCGTGGCCGCGGCGGCCCCGTCGATCTCGACGAGGAGCCGCACCTCATCCATTTCGGCCCGTTTATACACTTCGATCAGGAACTCGTCAACCGCGGGGAACTGGCGCACGATCCCCTCGAGGGCGGACGGGAAGACGTTCACGCCCCGGACGATCAGCATGTCGTCGAGCCGCCCCCGGATCCCGCCCTCCAGGCGCAAGAAGCTCCGGCCGCAGGCGCACGCCGACCCGGCCAGCCTCACCCGGTCACCGCTCCGATACCTGAAGACGGGTGAGCCCGCTCGTCCCAGATTCGTGAGCACCAGCTCCCCCTCCTCGGCGGCGGCGCCGGAATCGGGATCGATCACCTCGGCGATGAACTCCGACTCGTTCACGTGGAGCCCGGCCTGGGCCCCGCACTCGAAGCCGTACCCGCCCACCTCGGTCATTCCCGAATGGTCGAAGGTCCTGGCGCCCCACCCCTCCTCGATCCGGCGGCGCACGGCGGGGATCCCCGCCCCCGGCTCGCCCGCGTGCACCGTGATCCTCACGGGGAGCTTGGCGAGATCCATGCCGCGCTCGCGCCCGACCTCCAGGAGATGGAGCGCGTAGGAGGGGGTGCAAACCAGCACCGTAGCCCCCAGCGCCTCCATCCAGTGAAGGCGCGTCGGGGAGTCCTGGCCGCCGCCGGGGATGACGAGGGCACCCAGGGCTCGAGCTCCCTCGAAACCCGCCCAGAAGCCGATGAAGAGACCGAAGGAGAAGGGGAAGAAGACCCGGTCCGCCGGGGTGACGCCGGCGCCCCGGAACACAAAGCCCCAGCAGCGCGCCCACCACTCCCAGGACTCCTGGGTTTCCAGCCAGCGGATCGGCTCGCCGCTGCTCCCCGACGTCTGATGAACCCGCACGTACCGTTCGACGGGATAGGTCAGATTGCTCCCGAAAGGCGGGTGCTCGGCCTGGTCGGCGACCAGCTCGGCTTTGGTGGTAAAGGGCAAGCGGGTGAAGTCATTCCACGAGCGCAGCTCCTGCGCCGAGCGGAGGCCCCCGGCCTCCCACCTCCGCCGGACAAAGGCGTTGGCCGGGAACACCTCCCGGGCGAGCGCGCGGAACCGATCCCACTGGTGAGCGCGGAGGCGCTCGCGCGGCAGCGTCTCCAGCGCCCGATCGAAGAAGGGGCCCTCAGCGCCCATGCCACAGACGCATCGTGCCCGCGCCGGGGATGCCCTGCCGAGCGAATCCAACGAGCCGTAGCGGGCGGCGAAGCGCAGGACGCCGCAGCGCTCCGAGCCGCCCCACGGGAGTGGGCGGCGAGGACAACCCCCCGCCTCCGGGGGGATGGGGGGGCCAGCGGAGGCGTCCGAGCGAGCCAGGCCTGTCGAGGCGAGGAGGCCGGAGCGAGGGAGGGCGCCTGGCGCGCGGCTTGCGAGAGGTAGCTGATGCGGTGGGGGATGGTGATCGATCTCGTGCGATGCGTGGGTTGCCAGACGTGCACGGTCGCCTGCAAGCAGGAGCACGGGCTGCCCGCTGGGGTCGTGTGGCGTTTTGTGGCCGACTGCGAGATCGGCGAGTACCCCGACGTGCGCCGCCTCTTCCTTCCCATGCAGTGCATGCA
>JACQRS010000049.1 GCA_016206385.1 Candidatus Rokuibacteriota bacterium
AGCCGCTTTTGCTCCAGCGCGTTGTTGATGATCAGCTTGATCTCGTCCAGCTTGAACGGCTTCGTGATGTAGTCGTACGCGCCCAGCTTCATGGCCTCCACCGCGTTCTCGGTGGAGGAGAAGGCGGTGATCATGATGACCACGGTGTCCGGCGCCAGGTCCTTGACGGCTTTCAGCACCTGGATCCCGTCCACCTTCGGCATCCGCACGTCGGTGATCACCAGGTCGAAGGGCTCCCGGCGGACGGCCTCGATGGCGGCCTCACCGCCATCGGCCGTGCTCACGTCGTACCCGTCCCGCTTGAGCGTGATGGACAGGAGCTCCCGCATGCTCGGCTCGTTGTCGGCGACCAGGATGCGGGCTTCGGTCATCGTCGTGCCGCGCCGGGATCGGCGGGAAGGTTCAGCGTGAACGTGGTGCCGGCGCCGGGCACGGTCCGGACCTCCACCTCACCCCCGTGGTCCTGGACCACCCGGTGGACCACGGCGAGGCCAAGGCCGCTCCCGTCCGGCTTGGTCGAGAAGAAGGGCTCGAAGATGTGGGGGAGATCCTCGCTGGCGATCGCCTCGCCGGTGTCCGTGACCCACACCTCGAGGCGCGGGCCGACCCCGTCTCGCACCCGCGCGCCAACCGTGAGCTCCCCACCGTCGGGCATCGCCTGAACCGCGTTGACGCACAGGTTCCACAGGGCCTGGCGGAGCTGGTGGGGGTCCAGCTGCTCCGGGACCTCCGGCGCGTACTCCCGGACGATCTTGACGTTGGCGGAGAGCGGGTGACGCTCGAGGAGGAGGATCACCTCGTCGAGCAACTCGGCCAGGTTCACGGCCTGCCGTTGAAGCGGCGCGGGGCGCGCGTACTCGAGGAATTCCGCCACGATCCGGTTCAGGCGGCCCGACTCCCGCAGCACGATCTGCATCAGCCGATCCCGAGTGTCGTCCAGGGTCAGTTCGCGGGCGAGCTGCTCGATGGCCCCCGAGACCGCCGCGAGCGGGTTCCGGATCTCGTGGGCGATGTTGGCCGCCAGCCGCCCGATCGTGGCCAGGCGGTCGGCCTGGCGCATGCGCTGCTCCATCTGCTTGATCTCGGAGAGGTCCTGGCAGATCCCGATGAGCCCGCCCAGTTCACCCTCGCCGGATCGAAGCGGCCAGAAGGAGATGCCCAGCGGGATCTTCCGGCCGTCCTTGCGCGTCAGCCGGATCTCCTGCTGCCGCATCCTGGGGAGGTTCGTGGTCACCGCCATGAGCATCTCGGGGGGTGAGATGCTGTCGCCGAAGATGGTCTCCCAGCGCTGGCCGATGGCCTCGCGGGCCGTGAAGCCGGTGATCTCCTCGGCGGCCCGGTTGAACGCCGTGATGCATCCCGCCAGGTCCAACGCCACCAGGCCGGAGCCCACCGACTCGAAGATGAGGTCCTTGAAGACCTGGAGGTCCCGCAGGTCCCGCTCCCGGATCTCCAGCCGCTGCTGCATGTGCTGGGAGCGCTCCGCCAGCGAGCCCGCCAGGATGGCGACGGTCAGCAGCGCGCCGGGCATGGTGAACATGGTGAGCACTTCCAGCGCCGTGGTTTCGGTGGGCTCCATGAGCAGGCTCAGCGGGAGCGCGCTTCGCCCCAGCACGATGCCCGCGTAGAGGAGACTGCCCAGGCCGGCGATGACGAGCCCCCCCTGGCGCGAGAGCAGGACGCATGCGGCGGTGACGGTCAGGACGTACAGGAAGGAAAAGATGCTGCCGGGTCCTCCGCTGGTGGCCACGATGGCGGTGGCCAGCGCCACGTCCAGGATGAGCTGGAGCCAGGCGAAGCGCCGGAGGTTGGAGCCCTTGAACTGCATGGCCAGGTACACACCCGACCCGGCCGCGGCGCCGAGCAGGCAGAGGACGAACAGGGGGAAGTTGAAGGGTACGACCGCCCAGTAGGTGAGGAGCGCCCCGACGCCCAGCAGCGCGCCAGAGACCAGGAGGCGCGCCCAGCTGAGCCGCCGGAGGAGCGGGGCGAGGTTCGGTGTGTCGCGCACCGTCAAGGGCTACTTCCCCATGACGGTCACGAGCTTGAAGATTGGCAGGTACATGGCCACCACGAGCCCGCCGATCGCCACGCCGAGGAAGACGATCATCATGGGTTCCAGGAGCGACATGAGCCCGCTGACCGCCACGTCCACTTCCTCGTCGTAGAAGTCGGCGACCTTGGAGAGCATGGTGTCCAGGGCCCCCGTCTGCTCGCCCACGTTGATCATCTGGATCACCATGGGAGGGAAGACGTTGGAGGCCTGCAGCGGCTCGACGAGCGTCTTCCCGCTCGAGACCGAATCCCGGGTGGCGTTCACCGCGTTCTCCAGGACCTTGTTACCGGCGGTCCGGGCGGTGATGCGGAGCCCTTCCAGGATGGGGACGCCGGAGGCGATCAGCGTCCCGAGCGTCCGGGTGAAGCGCGCGACCGCGACCTTCCGGATGAGCATCCCGAACACCGGCACCCTCAAGACCAGGGTGTCCACCACCAGCCGGCCGCCCTCCGTCTTGTAGTATGCCCGGAAGCCGAAGATACCTCCCACAAAGGCGGCGATGATGAGCAGGATGTAGGCCCGGACGAAGTTGGAGATTCCGATGACGATGCGCGTGGGCATCGGTAACTCCGCCCCCATCTGCGTGAACATCGTGGCGAAGGTAGGGATGATGAAGACCATCATGAAGATGATGACGAGCAAGGCCACGCCGATGATCGCGGTCGGGTACATCATGGCCGACTTCACCTTGGCCTTGAGGGCCGCGGCCTTCTCGATGTACTGGGACAGCCGCTGGAGCACCACGTCCAGCAGGCCGCCCGACTCCCCCACCTCCACCATGTTGGTGAAGAGGTCGTTGAAGGTCTTGGGATGTCTGCGGAGGGCTTCGGCCAGGCTGGAGCCGGACTCCACGTCGCGGGCCACCTTCTTCGTCACGCCACGGAGGACCGGCGACTCGCTCTGCTCGGCCAGGATGGTCAGGCACTGGACCAGGGGGAGGCCCGCATCGATCATGGTGGAGAACTGGCGGGTGAAGATCGCCATCTGCCGGTCCTTGACCTTGCCCCCCAGCTTCGGGGCGGCCCGGGCCCTCGCGGCGGGCTTCTCTTTGATCGCGGTGACGAGGATCTGCTTCTGCCGGAGTAACGAGACGGCAGTGGTCCGGTCGGGGGCCTCGACCTCGCCCGCCGTGGACCCCTGCGCCGTTCGGCCCTGATAGGTAAAGACTGGCATGCTCTGCCCTCCCGCCCGGCCGCTGCCGATCGGCCTCGGTGGCTATCGCCTCCCGAAGGGGGAGCCGCCGGCTGCCGGCGCACCCGCTGCCGCGGCGCCGCCCGATGCGCTCCCGAGGAGCTGAGCGAGTTCCTCCGGCATCGTGCTGCGGCTTATGGCGTCATCGCGGCTGACGAGCCCCTTGTGCACCAGGTTGACAAGTGACTGGTTCATCGTCTGCATGCCGTACTTGGTCCCGGCCTGCATGGCCGAGTAGATCTGGTGGATTTTCTCCTCCCGGATCAGGTTGCGGATGGCGGGGGTCATGACCATGATCTCCAGAGACATCGCCCGCCCCCGGCCGTCGGCGCGCGGGATCAGTTGCTGGGAGAGGACGCCTTCGAGGTCGAGCGAGAGCTGGGCACGCACCTGCGGCTGCTGGTGCGGGGAGATGACGTCGATGATCCGGTTCATCGTCTGGGCGCAGGAGTTGGTGTGGAG
>JACQRS010000011.1 GCA_016206385.1 Candidatus Rokuibacteriota bacterium
GCCGCAGGACAGCGCCATGGCGATCATCATCCGCTGGCGCATCCCGCCGCTGAACTGGTGGGGATACTGGGCGAGACGTCGCTCGGGGTCGGGGATCCCGACCGTGGCCAGGAGCTCCACCGCCCGCTGCCCCGCCTGGTCCGGAGTCATCCCGAGGTGGATCTCCAGCGCCTCGGTGAGCTGGCGGCCGATGGAGAGGACCGGGTTCAGGGACGTCATGGGCTCCTGGAAGACCATGGCGATCTCCCGCCCGCGGATCCGCCGGATGGACTCTTCATCGAGGGTCAGGAGATCCCGCCCCTTGAAGACGATCTGGCCGCCGACGATCCGGCCCGCCGGCGCGGCCACGAGCCGCATGATGCTGAGCGCGCTCACCGTCTTGCCGCACCCCGATTCGCCGACCAGCGCCACGGTCTCGCCTTCCTTCACTTGGTAGGAGATCCCGTCCACGGCGCGCACGATCCCCCCGCCCGTGAAGAAGTACGTCTTGAGGTCCCTGACTTCGAGAAGCATGCCGGGCTAGGCCAGCGCCTCTTCCAGAACCCGACTCTGGAAGTCTCCGTCGAGCCCCAACAGCCGCGACAGGGTCGGCGCCACGTCCACGATTCGCCCGTTCACGATCTGGCTCCCGGGGCGGATCCCGGCGCCGCTCAGGACGATCGGGATCGCCTGCTCGTGGACGGAGCCGTGGGAGCGGAGCCCCGCCTGACCGCGCACCGGCTCGCCATCCTCCCACACCCCGAGGGCCCACTCCCGCTCGCCGAAGCAGACCAGGTCCCCCACCCGCTCGTGAGGCAGGCGGAAGCGGGCCGCCTCGCTCCGGGTCACCGCAGCGTCAATCCCGGGGGCCTTTCCGAGCAGCTCGCGCGCCCGATCCGTCGCGCGCGAATCCTCCAGGTAGAGATAGAGGGACCCGCCCAGATCCATGTGGTGGGCGTAGAGACCATCACGGATCAGCGGCACGCCCTTCGCCCGGATGCCGGCCTCGGCGAGCCAGCACACCGGGCTCAGCGACCGGGTTTTGGCGTTCATCCCGTGGTCGGCTGCGAGCACGACCAGATCGCGCTCACGGTCGTAGGCGTCCACGATCTCCCCGATGAGGCGGTCCGCGTCCTGAAGATAGCGTGCCATCTCCGGGTCGCCCGGGGGGAGCTTGTGCTGCGGGTAGTCGGTCGTCGCCACGTAGAGCAGGTCAGGGGCTTGCCGGGCGGCCACCTCACGGGCCATCTCGAGCACCCAGAGGTTGATCTCCATGGAGAAGATATCCGGAGCGGGGCCGACCTTGGCGAGCAGGTCGGCCGGCGCAGAAGCCATGTCCACCGTCAGGTCCACGCCCCGCCTGAGCAGCCGGGTGAGCTTCTTCTTGGCCGTGACGAGGGCCGTGGTCCAGCCGAGCGCCTTGACCCGCTCGAAGAGGAGGGGCTCGCGGACGAATTCCGCGCGGTCCATGAAGACTTCTGTCCCCGTGCTCAGGTCGAAGTAGAAGTTGGCGGAGAGGCCGTGACGCTCGGGATAGGTCCCTGTCAGGAGCGAGATGTGGTTCACGTTGGTCAGGCTGGGGAGCACGCCCTGTCCCTCGAGGGTGGAGGCGCCGGCCTTCATCAGCTGAGCCAGGCGGGGGAGGTCCGTGGCGCGGATATAGTCCGGATCGAAGCCGTCGATCAGGAAGATCAGGACGCGACGAGGAGCCTTCGGCATCGCAGAGCGAGTCTACCACAACGGCTACGGGTCAATGGCAGCGGGCCAGGCCGAGGTGGGATCGCGCCGCGGGCCGCATCTCGGCGTAGAGCCGACAGATCGCCTCGGCCACGCACGGCCACCGGTAGCGGGTCGCGGTCCGGCTCGCCTCCCTGCCGAGCCGCGCGCGGAGGCTGTCATCCTCGAGCAGCCGAGTGACCCGATCAACCAGCAACGCTGAATCGCCTTCGGGGACCAGATAGCCGGTCACGCCGTCAACGACGGTGGTCGTGAGCCCCCCTACCCGCGAGGCGATCACGGGACGCCCGCACGCCATCGCCTCCAGCGCCACCATCCCGAAGGACTCGTAGTAGGACGGCATGACGGTCATCTGAGCCGCGGCGTAGTAGAGCCTGAGCCGCTCCTGCGGCTGGGCGCCGAGAAAGCTCACGGCCTCGCTCAGCCGAAGCGCCGTCACCCGCTCCATGAGGAACGCGGCGTGGCCGTTGTCAGGCTCATCCGTGTCGCCGCCGATCACGAGGAGCCGGAGATCTCGGTATCCGGGGCGCTGCCCCAGGCTCTCCATTGCCTCCAGCAGGGTCTCGAGCCCCTTGATCGGGCTGAGCCGGCCCACATAGAGGAGGAGTCGCTCGCGGCCGAGGGAGAGCGCGGCCTTCGCCTCGGCGCTGTCCAGGGGACGGAAGAGGTCCGTGTCCACCCCGCAGGGGATCACCGCGATCCTGTCGCTCAGCGCACCGTAATACCAGACCAAATGCGCCCGCTCCACGGGGTTGGCCGCCACGATCCGGTCGGCTTCCCTGACGATCCGCTCCTCCTCCTCGAGCCTCAGCTCCGGCTCGAGGTCGTCGTCGGAGCGGGCCACGCGGTTCTTGAGCCGCCCGAGCGTGTGGAACATCTGGACCAGCGGCACTCCCCACTGCGCCCTCAGCATGAGACCGGCAACCCCGGAGAGCCAGTAGTGAGCGTGAAGCAGGTCGTAAGCCAGCCCCTGTCGGGTACTGAAGGCCTGAAGATTCGCGACGAACTCCGGCACATGCTCATACACCGCCTCGCGCTCCATCGGGGCCTGGGGACCGGCGGGGAGGTGGATCACCCGGCAGTTCTCGCCCAGGGGCACCACGGCCGGAATTCGAGGGTTCTGGGAGCGGGTGAACACGTCCACGCGGATCCCCATGCGGCCCAGCTCGCGGGACACCTCACGAACGTAGACGTTCATCCCGCCCGTTTCTTTCCCGCCGAGGGCGGCCAGGGGGCAGGTGTGCACGGAGAGAACCGCCACGCTCAGCATCAGCGGGCCACCACCACGTTGAACAGGTCCTCGGGCACCGCGCCGAAGGCATACTTGTATGGCTCCTCTCCGCGCAGGAAGTCGAAGCGCGCGAACCGCCGCTCGATCGCGTCCTTGATCACGTGACACAGAAGGACAATACCCGGGGAAAGGGCCGCGTGGGCGGGATCGAACCCGGAGTTGTAGAGCCCCACGCTCCCGCCAAACTCCAGGCAAAGGTAACCGGCCACGGGAGCGCCATCACGCTCGAGGAACCAGAGGCGGAGCCACCCCCCGGCCGCCAGCGCTGAGGTCACCCCTCGGAAGAAGCCCTCCATCCGCGGGTCCATGAAGCGCGCCTTCCCGGCTTTGGACCGGCGATGAAGGGCGAGGAAGTCTGTCATGGCCGCGTCCAGGCCCTCGCGGGAGGCGTGGGAGCGGACCCTGGCCCCGGGCCACTGGCGCTCGAGCCGGCGCAGCTTTCGCCTGAGCTCGTGTCGGTCCTTGCCTGGCAGGCGCGCCAGGTAAGCGTCCCACGACTCGGGCAGGTGAACGATGGGGCAGCGCTCCTCGCGCTGGACAATGGCTGAAAGTCCCGCCGCGGGGGCCAGCGTGGGCAGGAGCGAGACGGTCGGCGAGGCGGCCCGGAGGCAGTGGAGGTCCCACGCGCAGGGTTCGGAAGACCGGTGCTGGAGAAGCGCCGACCACACCTCCTCTTCCCGGCCGCGA
>JACQRS010000050.1 GCA_016206385.1 Candidatus Rokuibacteriota bacterium
ACCTCGTAGCGCTCCTTGAGCGGCCGGGCCGTCCACATTCGCTCTCTCTTCAGGAGCTGCCACATGGGCTAGGCACCTCCTCTGAGCAGCCGCTCGGCGGTCAGCCCGAAGGGGACGAGGCTGAGGTTTGCCCCGGCCTGCTGGATGACCTCCCAGCCGTACTCCCCGTGCTCCCGACCCAGGAGCAGGGTGTAGGCGAGGAGCTGGCCCCAGTCTTTCCTCAGGATGATCGCGTGGACCTGGGCGAACCCGGTCTGAGCACAGGATCCGTCGGGAAAGGCCTGGGGGCGGAGATCCAGCGCCGTGAGCTTCGAGAGGAGCTCCGCTGCCCGGGGGCCGACGAGAGCCAGGGCCGAGAGCGCCGGGGTCACGTCCGTCACATGGGCGCAGCACGGCGCCTGACTCAGGACCTGGAGCAAGCGCTCGCTCACCTGGGCTTGACGTCCCGGCGGGGTCAGGATGAGAACGTGGTCGGGCCTCAGCCGGACGACAGAGACCTGGTTCTCCAGCGGGGCGACGCCGAGGAACTGCTCGGCCTCGCGACCCTTGAGATCGAGCTTCCCGATCGCGCTCACGTCCTGGAGGCCAACCCCCTGCCTGACCCCCTCGGTCTCCCGCGCGGGGTCGGCGAAGGCCTCGGCAAGGCGCCACTCGCCGTCCTCCGCCCATCGCGCGCCGAGGGCGAGCTGGACCCGGTAGAGTGCACTCACCTTGTAGGGACGGAAGGTCACTCCGATCTCCCTTCCCCCTCACCTTCATCCTCTCCCCAGTGGGGGAGAGGGCAGGGTGAGGGGCTTCTCTGACTAGCTCCTCAGCCGCTTGCCTTCCGGGTCGTAGAACGGCTTTGTCACCACCTGCGCGACCTGGATTCGACCATCACATCTGATCCGAAGCTCACCCGTGTCTCGAGCCAGCTCAGCCGGCACCCAGGCCATCCCGATGGCCCGGCCCAGGATCGGGCTCCACTTGGCGCTCGTGACCCGCCCAACCGGAACGCCGTCAGTCACGACCGCATCGCCTTCACCCGGAACCACCGGCGTCAGCATCTCGAAGCCCACCAGTCGCTGACGAAGCCCTCTCGCCTTGACTCGCGCGAGAGCGGCCCGACCGATGAAGTCGGGCTTTTCCAGCTTCACGACCCAAGCCATGTCAGCCTCGAGCGGGTTGCTGAGGGCGTCGGTGTCGTGGCCCGGGATGATGTGGAGCTTCTCCAGCCTCAGCACCCGCTGGGCTTCCACCCCAAAGGGCGCGATCCCGAACTCCCGGCCCGCCTCCAGCAAAGTCTCCCACAGGTACTCGCCATACTCGGCGGGGAAGTGCATCTCGTATCCGAGCTCACCCACGAAGCCGATTCTCAGGATCAGGACGGGAATCCCCGCCACCTTCCCCTGCACTGCCGCGAGGTAGGGAAGCGCCTCCGGGGAGAGGTCGAGGTCGGTGAGTCGCGCAAGCACCTCCCGCGACCTGGGGCCGGCCAGGTTGACGGCGGCGAAGGCGCCCGTCACATCCGTCACGTGGACGCAGCGCTCGCTGGCGGCGAGCCACCAGTCGAGCCACTCGGCCACCAGCTCGAGGCTCCCGCTTCCCGTGGTGAGGAAGAAGTGTTCCTCGCCGAGGCGGGCCACCGTGCCGTCGTCCAGGATGATGCCGGCGTCGTCCAGCATGACCCGGTAGCGGACCCGTCCGACCTTGAGGTCGCTGAAGCGGTTGGGGTGGATCCAGTCGAGGAACTGGGCCGCATCTTTTCCCTTGATGTCGAGCTTTCCGAGCGTGCTCACGTCGATGAGCCCGACCCGCTCGTGGACCGCCCGGCACTCGGCCTCGACTGAGGTGTAGACGAGCGGTCGCTTCCAGGCTCCCATATCCATCCAGGTCGCCCCCAGGCCCGCGTGAACGTGGTGGATCGGGGTACGCTTCACCGGGTGGTGGTCCGGCCCCGCAAGGACGCCCAGTGCAACTGGCTTCAGCGGCGGCCGCGCTGTGGTGGTGCCGGTCTCGGGGAGGCTTCGCGCGGTCAGCTCAGCGCAGATGCCGATGGAAGAGAGGTGGCACATCTTCCCCTGGCAGGGGCCCATCGTCACCGTGGTGTAGCGCTTGAGGGTCTCGATGTGGTCGAAGCCCTCCCCGATGGCATCAGCCAGATCCTTCTCCGTCACGTCCTCGCAGAGGCAGACGAAGCGCTTGGACTTCGGGTGGGGCACGCTCACGAGTGGCCGGCTCACCGTCGGCTCGCGGGTCTCCGCCTGGAGGGCCTGGGCGAGGGCTTGCTCGTGGGGGCCGCCGGCGCCGAGGGAGAGGGCAGCCTTGAGCCCGGCGAGCCGACCGTCGCGCTCGATCGCGGCCAGCCCGCAGGCTCCCACGACTTCACCAGCGGCGAAGAGCCACGGCGGGAGGTCCGCTGGGAAGAAAGCGCCAAGATCTGAGCGGTACTCCAGCCGTGAGCCACCCTGGGCCAGGAGGGCGGTGGCGGGCTCCCATCCCGCCGCCAGGGCGATGAGATCGCACCGGACGACCTGCTCCGAGCCGGCGATCGGCCTTCCCCGCGCGTCCAGGCTGACGATGAGCGCACCCTCCACGTGCTTTTCCCCGCGCGCCTCGAGAATCGTGCAACCCGGAAGCACCTGGACTCCGGCCTCGCGAAGCGATCTCAGCTCAGCCGAGGCCTGAGGCGCCGAACGCGCATCAGCCACGCAAACGACGTCAATCCCCGCGGCCAGGAGCTCCCGCGAGAGCCTCACACCCCGGTCGCTGTTGGCGATGACGAGAGCCCGATGTCCGGGCCTGACGCCGTCGAGCGCGATCAGCCGCTGGAGGCCCTCGCCGAGAAAGACGCCGGGGCGGTCGTTGTTCTGAAAGACGAGAGGAGTTTCGAAGCCGCCCGTGGCCACGACCAGGTGCTGAGCTCTCACCTTGATGAGCCGCTCCCCCTGAACCACCCCGAGGAGGCAGCCTTCGTAAAGCCCGAAGGCGGTGGCTCCGGCGAGGTGACGGATCCCGGGCTCGCCCCCGACCCGCTCTCCTAGCTTCCGGGCCACCTCATGGCCCGGCTCCCCGCCATCGGCGGGAAGAAGCTGTCGGTGGAGGTGACCGCCGAGGGCCGGCTCGTCGTCGATGAGGAGCACCTCCACGCCGAGGCGGGCCGCCTCCAGAGCCGCGGCGATCCCCGCGGGGCCGCCCCCCACCACGGCGAGGTCCGCGTGGAGGTGGAGGTGCTCCCCGTGGCCGGCGGGCTCGCGCGCGAT
>JACQRS010000005.1 GCA_016206385.1 Candidatus Rokuibacteriota bacterium
GATCTTCGCGAGAGATCCGGACCCCGGACCTGGCCTCACGCAAAGCCGCAAATCCGCCTGCGGCGGAAAAGGAATACGCAGCGCGGTACGGGCCGCAATCAAACAGAATCTTCTCAAAATATTTCGTCATGCTCTGCGTCCTTCGCGGGCTCTGCGGTAAGAGTGAACCCAAAAATTTCACGCCAAGATCGCAAAGATCGCAAAGACTGGCCAACTCTCATAACTTCAGGGGAGCATCCGGACCGACATCTTCCGAACCACATCTCCGAGTCTTCCCGCGGTAGTGCTTTGAATATGGGGAGTTCCTTTGCGTGCTTCGCGTGCTTTGCGGTTAAACTGCACTGTTCGGGCTGAAGCATTTGGGCTGAGGGCCGATGCGATCCCGGCTGCTTGACCTGCTCGCGTGCCCGGCGTGTCGCGGACGCCTGGTCATGGCCCTGCCTTCCTCGCCGCCGGCCGATCGGGGACGGCGGGGGGACGATGAGATCCAGAACGGGACCCTGGCCTGCACGGGGTGCGGCGCGGGCTACCCGGTTCAGGAAGGAGTCCCATGCCTCCTTCCCGGTGGGGACGCGGGAAACGGGGGGGACGCGGGTCGCCTGCGGCTGCGCACCGCCCGGTTCTATGGCTACGGCTGGCGACACTCCTCGGGGAACCCCAGGGTGGCGGTGGGCTATGAGGCCCATTTCGACATGGTGGCGGAGGAAGTTCCGCGGCAGGTGTTCGAGCAAGGGGTTGTCCTGGACGCCGGATGCGGCGGGGGTCGGGACCTGCGGGCGATGGCGAGCCGCTGGCCGGACATCGAATTTGTGGGGGTGGACCTCAGCGAGGGCGTGTACACCGCCCAAGAACGCGTCGCCGGGTTGCCGAACGCCCACGTGGTCCGGGGGGATCTCCTGGCCCTGCCGTTCGGGCAGGGGCAGTTCGATACCGTGTACAGCTATGGGGTCCTGCACCACACCGTGAATCCGGCCGCGGGGCTGGCCGAACTCGTCCGGGTGGCCAAACCGGGCGGGCGGATCGTGACCTACGTGTACGAGGATTTCTCGCACTCCCGCCTGGGCTCGCGCCTCGTGGCGATGGAACACGCGGTGCGGCGGATGGCCAGCCGCCTCCCCCCGGGCATGCTCTACACCCTGTGCGTGCTGGCGGCCCCCCTGGTCTTCCTCGGGTTCACGCTGCCAGCGCGAGTACTGCGCCGCCTGGCGATCACGCGACCCCTGGCAGAGCGCCTGCCGTTCCGGCACGCGTTGACTCCCCGCAGCCTGATCGGCGACCTGTACGACCGGTTCGTGCCGGTCTGCTATCGCTTCAGCCGTGAGGCGATCGTCGGCCTGTACCGCGACCTCGGGTTGGCGGAGGTGGGCACGGTTCGGCGGCGCGGGTGGATCACCTGGGGATGCAAGCGAGCGACTCCCGCCGCACGACAGAGGATCGGATGAACCGACCGGCGGTCCACTACTTCCTGGGCAATGCCCTGACCATGGGCCTGAGTTTGGCGGGCCTGGTCCTGTTCGCCCGGCTGTTCACGCCGGCGGAGTACGGCCGCCTGAGCGTGCTGACGGCGACCATCGGCCTGCTGGGGGCCGTGGGGACCCTGGGGCTGCCCCAGTCGGCCGTGCGCTACTATTGGGAGTTCCAGCAGCGGGGCGAATTGCCGGTCTACACCGGGACCCTGCTGCGGGGCGTGCTGGGGGCCGCCATCGCCGTCACCCTGCTGACCGCAGGCGGGAGCTGGCTGGGAAGGGGCTGGGCCTGGAACGTGGATCTCGCCGTCGCCCTGGCGGTGACGGCGCTGGTGATCGGCCTGACGGCCCTGGCCGAAATCCTGCTGAACTTCTTCCGGGCGGGACACGCCAGCGGGACCTACAGCGTGGCCCTGGTGCTGGGTCGGGGCGCCGGCCTGGTGGGGAGCCTGGTGGCCGTCGTGGCGTGGGGCGGCGGCGTGGTCGCGTACCTCTGGGGACAGGTCGCCGGGGAGCTGCTCCTGCTCGGATTCCTGATGCGCCAACTGGGGAAGACCACCCTCGTCCGTGTCTGGCGGCGGTTTGACCGTGTTTTTTTTTCACTGCGCTCCGGTATGGTCTGCCCCACGTGCTGGCCATCTTCAGCGGGCTCCTGCTCAGCGTGGGGGACCGCTACGTGATCCGGATCGTCTTGGATGAGCGGGCCGTGGGCCTGTACGCGGTCGGCTACGGGGTGGCGACGGCGCTCGGCACCCTGGTGACCCGACCGTTGAACCTGTTCGCCTTCCCGGCCTACACGAAGGTCTGGGACACCCAGGGAAGCCGGGACACCAGTGCGTTGCTCGCCCGGATGATGGAAGGGTACCTGATGATCTACCTGCCGCTCATCGCGGTCGTCTGGGCCTGGGGCGGCCAGGCCCTCGGGGCGTTGGCGGGCGCGCGCTACCTGGAGGCGGCACCGGTGGTGACCATCGTGTTCGTCGCCCTGTTCTTCCAGGGGGCGGCGAACGTGACAGTGGCGGGCCTGTATCTGGAGAACCGCACCTGGACGGTGGGGCTGTTGACGCTCGGGATGGCCCTCGTGAACCTGGGGGCGAATGCCGTCGTGGTCCCGCGAGCGGGCATCCTGGGCGCGGCGCTGGTGACGCTCGGGACCTATGCCGCGCACTTCGCGGCCGTGAGCGCGTTCTCCCTCCGCCGGCTCCGCGTGCCGCTGGCCTTCCGCCGGGTGGGGCTGACGGTGGCGACCTGCGGCCTGGCAGGGGCCCTGTCGCTGGGGCTGGAGAGATGGGCCGGCGTTCCCTTCCCCGCCGCCCTGGCGGTAGGAGCCGTGGCGTACGTCGCCCTGCTGGCGGGGGCGGACGCCGAGCTGCGTCGCGGCGCGCAGTCGGTGGTGCGGTACTGGAGCAAGCCCTGACCGCTCCCGAGGCCAAGCCGAAACGTTGCAGTTCTCTCGCCAAGGAAGAGACCGATTCCTGCCTCTCTTTTCCGCCGCAGGCGGATTGGCGATCTTGGCGTGAAAAATCCGGGATGATGGGGAAATGACGCGACCGGGGATCCAACGACTCGAGGCCCGGAACGTCGAGCGGATCGCCGCCCTGGATCTCTGCCATTACTGCGGGACGTGTGTGGCGGCCTGCCCCAAGGACAACCTCGTCCGGCTGGCCGATTCGGCCCAGGGCTACTACTTTCACGTGGTGGACGAGATCGCCTGCGGCACGTGTGACCTCTGCCTGCGGGTCTGCCCGGGGGAAGAGCTGGACCTTCGCCACCTCAACACCCAGGTCTTCGGCGCCCCGGCGACGAACGTGGAGCTGGGGCACTTCCAGTCGTGCTACCTGGCCCATGCCTCGGAGCAGGACGCGCGCCAGCGGGGCGCCTCGGGCGGGATCACGACCACCCTCTTCGGGTATTGCCTGGACCAGGGACTCCTCGACGGGGTCATCGTGGCCGAGGACGGGGCGGCCAGCCTGCGCGAACCCCGCCTCCTGGTCGCCCGGACGCGCGCCGAGCTGGTTGCGTCGGCCGGATCGAAGTACTATCCCCTCCCCATGATGGAGGGCCTGCTCCAGGTGCTGCGGGCCCCGGGCCGCTACGGCGTCGTGGGGCTGCCCTGTCACGTCCACGGACTCCGGAAATTCGAGGAGCTCCGAAGGTCGCTGCACGCGAAGATCGCACTGCAGGTGGGCCTCTTCTGTGGCTACAGCACCGATTTCGCCAGCCTCGACTTCCTGGCCTCGCGCGTGGGCGCGGCCGGGATGGAGGCCATCGCGCGCGTCGGCTTTCGGGACGGGCACTGGCCCGGGCGCATCGCGCTGGAGCTGCGGGACGGGTCGGTCCGTCACCTGTCGCGGGGCGAGCGGGACATGGTGGCCATGATCCACATGCCGACCCGCTGCGTCACCTGCCCCGACCAGACGGCGGAGCTGGCCGACCTGGCGGTGGGAGATGCCTGGCTGCCGGAGATCGTCAGCCGTAAGGATGGCCAGTGGTCGGCCATGGTGGTGGTCCGGACGTCCCGCGGTCGCGAGGCCTTCGACGCGGCCGTGAAGGCGGGCTGGATCGAAGCCCGCGAGGTCAGCCCCGAGAAGGTGGTCGAGGCGCAACAGAATCTGCTCGTCTACAAGAAGCGGGGGATGCGGGCGCGCCTCCGGGTCCTGGCCTGGCTGGGCAAGGGGACGCCCCGGTACGGGCCCGAGGGGGCCCCGTACCGGAGCCGCCTGCTCGACTATGTGGGCGCCGTCCTCTTCGCGATCGTGAATGCGGCCGCCAAGCGAGCCACGGTCCGGCGCCTGCTCTGCCGGCTGCCCTCGCGCGTGATCGCGCCGTTCGCCTACGTGTTCCGCCACGCGCTGCAATCATACGATCTGCGGGCTCGCCTGCGGCGGAAGCTGGGGGATCTGCTGCCGTGAGGGAGCGAGTCGGCGATGCCGGCCGCGACCCCTTCGCCCACCCGGCCGTCCGCTTGGCCTGGCGGGCCCGGCGCCGCTTGGGCCGCGTGCTGGCGCCGGTGCACCGGCGCTGGCCGGGCCCTGGGGTGGTCGCATCCTGGTTCGGACCGGACGGCCCGCACCCGGGAAAGGGGCGGGGCCGGCCGGTGCTGCGTGCCCTGTGCGCCGATCCGCAAGCGGTCCGGGACCTGTACCGGAGGTCCTTCCCCGCGGGGCTCGCCGCCACGCTGCGGCGCGCCGATGCGGTGGCCACAGGCAAGCTGGAATTCCTGGGGTTCGATTTTTGCCGCGAGGGCCGGGTCCGCTGGGATTGGGACCCGTGGACGGATCGCAGGCTGCCGAGGCGGTACTGGACGGTCCTGGGGATCAAGACCCAGGACGAGAGCGGCGAGCAGCTCGGGGACTTCATGTTCCCGAACGAGCCGAACAAGCACCAGTACTTCCCCGCGCTGGCCAAGGCCTTCTTCCTGACGGGTGATGCCCGGTACGCGCAAACGTTCCGCGAGCACCTCCGGGATTGGATGGCCGCCAATCCGCTCGGGGTCGGCGCGCCCTACGTCCACACGCTCCTCGTCGCCCAGCGCCTGATGGCGTGGGTGCTGGCATGGGATTTTTTCGCCGGCAGCGATGCGCTCACGCGCGAGGACCGGGCGGGCTTCGTCCGGAGCCTGTACCAGCAGGCGCGGTTCCTGGCCGCCAACTGCTCCCTGGACTGGGTGCCTCGGAACAACTTCCTGCTGGCGGAGATGGCAGCCCTCGCCGTCGTGGCAGCCCGGTTCCCCGAGTTCCCGGGCTCGGCTGGCTGGGCCACGCGGGCGCGTCGGGTCCTGCGACAGGAGGTTCCCCGGCAGATCTGGCCGGACGGCGTGAGCGTCGAGCAGTCCACGGGCTACCAGCGCCTGGTGACGGAGGCCCTGGTCCTGTATTCCCTGGCGGCCAGCGATGCCGGGAGCGCGGACGCGGAGGTATCGGCCCGGCTCGAGGGGCTGCTGGAGAGCCACCTCATCCTGCACCAGCCCGATGGTCAGATCCCGCTCCTGGGGGATGTGAGCACCGAACGAGGCTACCTCCTGGACGAGGCCACGGAGTTTCTCGACGGGCGGCCGTTGCTCGGATTGGGCGCGGCACTGTTTAATCGGCCGGACTTCAAAGCGGTGGGGGGGTCCTTTCCCGAGGAGGCATTCTGGCTCCTGGGTCCCGAGGGGGCGGCCCGGTTCTCGACGCTGCCCGTGGAACCGCCCCCCTGGACGTCTCGAGCCCTTCCCGACGGCGGGTACTATGTCTTCCGGAGCGACTGGTCCCCAGGGGCCAGCCAGCTCATCGTGGACTGCGGCTGGACGGGGATGGGGCCGGACGGCTCGGGGGGCCACGGCCACAACGATACGCTCAGCATCGTCGTCTGCGCGCGGGGACGACCGGTGGTCGCGGACCCCGGGACCTACATCTACTTCGGGAGCCGCCGCTGGCGCGACGCCTTCCGCTCGCGCCTGGCACACAGCACCGTCGTCGTGGACGGCGAGGAGGGCGCGCGACTGGGTCCGGGGTTGTTCGAGATCCGCGACCAGCCCCGACCGGTCCCCCACCGGTGGGAGCTGTCGGAGGACCTGGAGCTGTTCGAGGGCTCCCACACCGGGTATCTCCGGCTCCCCGGCGGGGTCACGCATCGCCGCCGGATCGTCTTTGCCCGGCCTGACGCATGGGTGATCGGGGACACCGTTGAAGGGGGCGGTGTCCACACGGTTCGCGCGACGTTCCAGCTCGCGCCGGGGTGCACGGCCGTGGAGTCGGGGTCCGGCGCGGTCCACCTCCTGGCAGAGGGGGAACCGGTGGCGGTCGTCCATCCCTTGCGACCGGTCGAGGTGATGACCGAGGTCGAGGAGGGGTGGGTGTCCTACCAGTATGGGACCAGGGTCCCCGCACCCCGGTTGGTGCTCCGGATTGCCGGACCATTACCCATCCATCTGCTGACCGTTCTTGCCGCGCCCTCGCCGCCGGGGCTGGCACAGCGCGCCCTCGCCGCGTGGGAGGCGGCCGAGGCGCGGTGGCCCTCGATAGCCCCCGGGGCGCGATGACGTTCGAAAGTCGGAGCATGGAGAGGCATGAATATCGCGATCGTTGGATGCGGCTACGTCGCTGATTTCTATATGTCGTCCCTGAAATACCATCCGGAGCTGAGGCTCGTTGGCGTCTACGGGAGAGATGCAGAACACCTGCGGGCATTCGGCAACTATTATTCCGTCCCCACGTACGAAGGTCTGGACGAGCTGGTGCGCGACCCCTCCGTTGAAATGGTGCTCAATTTGACGAATCCTCGAAGTCACTACGAAGTCACAACGCAGTGCCTGGAAGCCGGCAAACACGTGTATTCGGAAAAACCGTTGGCAATGGAGTACGAAGCTGCCAAGAAGCTCGTGCGCATCGCCAAGGAGAACGACGTCCTTTTGAGCTCGGCCCCGTGCAGTCTGCTCGGAGAAACGGCACAGACCATCAGGAAGGCGCTCCAGGAGCATGTGATCGGACCGGTTCGACTGGTGTACGCCAACTTCGATGCGGGCATGACGTCGAGGTCTAAGCCTTGGATGTGGCGAAGCGCATCCGGGGCTCCGTGGCCTGCCAAAGATGAGTTTGAAGTCGGATGTACCTACGAGCACGCGGGCTATTTCCTGACGTGGTTGGCGGCATTCTTTGGACCAGCGAAGCGCGTGACCGCCTTTGCGTCATGTCAGGTCCCCGGGAAAGGGATCCCGGTGGACGTGATGGCTCCTGACTTTACTGTCGGTTGCATCGAGTATAAAGACGGCATTGTGGCGCGAGTGACGTGTAGTCTCCTGGCACCCAGGGATAGGTCGCTGACCATCATCGGCGATACGGGCATGATTTACACAAAGGACATGCGAGACGATGGCTCTCCCGTCTATGTACGACGGACCCCTCCTTCTCGACTGGAGGCGGCATTAGAGTATCGCCTGGACTATTGGCTGGATCGTGTCGAGCACTGGGTGAACTGGATCCCGTGGTCGTGGGGGAACTCCTGGCGTCTGAATCGCAAATATCCTTTTGCGCGGAAACCGGAGAGGAGATCCTCGGGCAGGTACAAACCTGTTGACTTTTGTCGGGGCCCCGCGGAGCTGGCCGATGCCATTCGGGAGAAGCGTCCGTGCAGGCTCTCCGCAGAACTCGGGATGCACATCACGGAGTTGATCGAGGCGCTTCAGTACCCGGAGCGATTCGGCGGCCAGCGTGAAATCGAGTCCACATTCGATCCAATCCAGCCGCTTCCCTGGGACAACTAGCCTTGATCCGAAATAATCCCGGAATTTTCACGCCAAGATCGCCAAGAACGCCAAGAAGAAATACCTCATTGGGGGAGAAAGAACGAAATTCCTGAAGGCCCCAGAAGTACCCGCCCTGGAAGGGGTCATGCGGAATGGACGACGCCGTGACTGAATCTGGTGCTCTTTTGCGCCCTTGGCGTCTTTGCGAGAGACGGGTTTCTTCGGATCGGGGCTAGGAACTCTGCGGAGGTGGGGGAGTGAAGTACCGGCTCATGGAGATGCTGGCGTGCCCGGAGTGCGGGAACGCCCTCGAGTTGTCGGTGTTCCATGCCCTCCCGCGGGAGTGCGTGGCCACGTCCCGGGCAACGGGCTGCCGCCGCTGGTGCGCGTACCGGGGAACACCGGTCGGGCAGGGCGACCGGCCGGAGCCATGCGACGAGTGCCGAGGGGTGGAGGTGGAGGAGGGGCTCCTCACCTGCATCGCCTGTTCCGGCCTGTTTCCCGTGACCGAGGGGGTCCCCCGGCTGCTGGCGGGAGCGCTGGACGACTGGCCCGCGTTTGTCACCCGATGGAAGGACAAGTCGCCGGCACTGGCCGCCCGGGTGGCCAGCACCGATCCGCGCCGCCGCGAGTTTGAGGCCCGCTACCGGGCCACGCAACGCAGTTTCGAGTTCGAGTGGCTGGAGTTCCGTGAGACCGAGGACAACGATCTGGTGAACTTCCGGCGCCGCTCGGGGAAGGGGCCCGACGAGCTACGGGGCCGGACCGTGCTGGATGTGGGCTGCGGCATGGGGCGGTACCTCAGGCTGTTGGCCCCCCAGGATGGCTGCGACGTGGTGGGGCTCGATCTGGGGCGGGCGGCGGAGCGGGCGCAGCGGGAATTGGGGGCCCTCCGGCCGAATGTCCACCTGGTCCAGGGAAACCTGATGCACCCCCCGTTCCGCCCGGGAAGCTTCGACCTGGTGTACAGTCTCGGGGTGCTCCATCACACTCCCAACACCGCCCAGGCGTTCAAGAGCATCGTGCCCCTGGTCGCGAAGGGGGGCGAGCTGGCGGTGTGGGTCTATTACGCCGACATGCTCCGCCACCCGCTCCGGCTGTGGGTGTCGGATGCCCTGCGGTCCGTCACCACCCGGATGCCGCCCCGATGGGTCTACTACCTGGCGCACCTGGCCGGGCCCCTGGGCTGGGCGCAGCAGGTCCTGCTCCGCCGGCGCTGGACCACGCTGCTGGGGGCGCCCCTGTTCCTCTTCACCGTCCGCATCAAGGCGCCCTGGCGCATCCGCGTCATGGACACCTATGACTGGTACGCCCCCCGGTACCAGTGGAAGCACACCCACGACGAGGTCCGGGGATGGTTCGAGGCGGCGGGATTCAGCGAACTCCGGAGGAATCCGGAAGACGTCAGCTTCTCCGGCCGCCGACCGAGGTTTTCTTAGCGATCTTGGCGAGAGACCCGGGACTATTCTCACGCAAAGACGCAAAGGGCGCAAAGAAAGACGTGAGAAGGTTTTCTTGGCGATCTTGGCGAGAGACCCGGCCCTCCAGGGCGAAGGATTCGAAAGCTGACCGCAGGACTGAGATCCTCACGCAAAGACGCCAAGGCCGCCAAGGAGGATCCACTGAGCGGCGATGGAGCTGAGGTGTCGAACACGGATGCGATGACACTGCGTGGCGCGGAGCTGGTGGCCCTCTACTGTGAGCCCTGGGACAGCCCCCTCCGCACCAGCAAGCACCACTTCCTTGCGCATCTGGCGCGGGCGAACCGCGTGCTCTACGTCGAGATGCCGATCCATCCCTTGTCGGCTTTGCGGCATGGCGATCAGTGGCGCCGGGCCGTGCGACGGGTGGGCCGCGGGCCGCTCCCCGTGGGGGACGGGCTGGCGGTCCTCACCCCCGCCTGCCCGCTTCCCTACCACCGGGGGAGCTGGTTGACGAGTCGGCTGGCCGTGAACGCCCTGAATCAACGGGCCGTCCTGCCCCAGCTCCGGCGGGCCATGGGGGCGCTGGGCCTTCGGCGACCGATATTGTGGTTTTACTTTCCCCACGCCGCGAGCCTCCTCGATCGCGTGCCCCATTGCCTGGCGGCCTATCATTTAGTGGATGACTTCACGGCGATGGGGGGCATCCCGCCCACGCTGGCGACGCTGGAGCGGCAGCTTCTGGCCAGGGCCGACCTGGTGGTGGCGACATCCCGCCGCCTGTACGAGACCCGGCGTCCACTTTGTCGTGAGATCCACCTGGTCCGTCACGGGGCGTTCGTGAGCGAGTTCGCCCGGGCGGCCGATCCGGCCACCCGGGTTCCGGAAGAGCTTCGGCGGCTCCCCCGACCCATCGTGGGGTATTACGGGGCGCTCCACAAGCTCGACCTGGGGCTCCTGCGCCAGGTAGCGGTGGCGCGGCCCGGGTGGTCGTTCGCCCTGATCGGGCCGACCGAGGGATCGCAGGGGGCGGACCTGTCGGCCATGCGGGGACTGGCCAACGTCCACCTCCTTGGGCCCCGCCCGTTCGAGAGGCTTCCCGACTACCTCCGGGGCTTCGACGTGGCCATGATGCCGTTTAAGGTAGAGCCGCTGACCGAGGCGATGTGCCCGATCAAGATGTTCGAGTTCCTGGCCGCTGGCAAGCCGGTGGTCAGCACGGACCTGCCCGAGGTCCGGGAGATGGGCGACCTGATCTGGAGGGCATCGGATGCCGACGGCTTCCTTCGATGCCTGGAGGCGGCCCTGGCAGACGGGGATCCGGGCGCCGGCGTCCGGCGGCAGGCCGCAGCCCGCGCCCACGCCTGGCCCGCTCGCTTCGCGGAGCTGGAGGGACTGCTGGTGAAGGCCCTGGCCGCGAGGGCGGGGGATGGAGGGTCCTAGCGTGACCGGAACGCGGGGGAGCGTGCTCATCCTCATGCCAGCCTTCAACGAGGCGGGAACGATCGGCATGGTGCTGGAACGCGTCCGACAACACGCGCGGGATTGCGACGTGCTCGTCGTGAACGACGGATCGAGGGACGGCACGCGCGGGGCGGTCGAGGCGGCCGGGGTGGCCCAGATCGTCTTGCCGTGCAACCTGGGATACGGACCGGCCCTTCAGGCCGGATTTCGCTACGCCGAGATGGCCGGCTACCCAACGGTCGTCCTGTTGGATGCGGACGGCCAGCACGATCCGGCAGACATCCCCCGGGTGCTGGAGGCGATGGATCGGTCGGGCGCCGATGTGGTCATCGGCTCACGCTTCGTGAATGGTGGGTGGTACTCGGGCCCTCTCCCGCGCCGGCTGGGCATGCAGTTCTTCTCATTGGTCACCGGGCTTGTCATCGGGCAACGGATCTTCGACACCACGTCGGGGTTCAAGGCCCTCCGCCGGGTGGCGTACCGGCCATTGATCTCGGGCCATTTCCTGGATTTCCACGCCGAGTGTCTGGTGTTCTGGGGCAAGCTCGGCCTGCGCATCGCAGAGGTTCCCATCGCTACGCGCCCGCGGTCGGACGGTCGCTCGATGTACTCCTGGTTCACCCTGATGAACTACCCCTTCAAGACTCTGATGTTGATGATGCTGGGGCTGATGGACGCCCGGCGGAGGCGGCCTCTCAGATGAACCTGCAAGCGGTCCTGGCCATCAACGCCATCGGGATCGGGATCATTGTCTTTGTCCTCAGCCTGCTCCGGCGCCAACGGCTCCACATCGGATACGGCGCGCTCTGGATCGGGGCGAGCGTGCTGGGGATGCTCGTGGTGTCGGCTCCGCCCGTGTTCCGGCTGGTCACCCGGGTGATCCCCACCTCCCTGCCCTTCCAGGCGGTCGTCGTCATGGCGTTGAGCTTCATCTTCATTGTCCTGATCTACTTTTCGGTGCAGCTTTCGGCCCTGCTCCGCAGGGTGACGGACATCGCGCAGCACATCGGGATCAGCGAGCTGGAGGCGAAGTCCCAGGCTCCGGAGCGAAATCCCGTCGAGGTTGAAAAACGTGGCGAGTGAGGTCCGACAGCCTGAGGCGTGTTGCCTGTCGGGCGGTCCAGTCCTGGCCGAGCGGGTGCGCCTGTGGGAGATCCTTCTCTCTCCCTGGACTGTGGCTGCGGTCGCCTTGCTCGCCCGATTGGCCTTCGGAGTCATCTACTGGGGAGAACAGATCTGGCTGACGGATCAGGCTTTCGCCGATGCGCAGGGTGGGGACCCGTCCAAGTACGCGGTGATCATCAGGAACATCCTCGCGGGGAACGGCTTTGCCTTCTATGATCGGCCATCGGCCCGTTCCGGTCCCCTGATGCCGTATGTCATGGCCGCCGTATTCTGGCTGTTGGGGACGAACTTCTGGTCTCTGCTGGGCGCCAACGCCCTTTTCGGCGCGGCGACGGCATGGGCCACCTGGAAGATGGGTAATGCCCTGTACGAAGATCGGCGAGTCGCCGCGATCGCCGGGGTCTTCGTTGCGCTCAATCCTGGGCTCCTGCATTGGTCTGCCATGCTCATGACGGAGAGCCTTTGCATTGCCTTGCTCGCCTGGGGGATCCTGTACGTCGTGGAATTCGTGCAGACAGGGCGATCCGCCCGCATGGCGGTTGCCGGGGGACTGCTGGGCCTGGCAGCGCTCTCCCGGTCGGAGACCTTGGCCACTGCATTGATCCTCCCGCTCGCGGTGGGGCTCCGGGACAGGAGGGAGCGGGGCACGAGAAGCGGGCGGGCAGCCCTGGCGTTCCTGGTGGCACTGGTGGTCACGCTCGCCCCGTGGACTGTCCGGAATTACGTGAGGTTCGGTGTCGTCCTCCCCATGACCAGCTCGGGCGGTGTGGCCCTCCTTCACGGCAATGGACCGCAGTACGAGGGCGTCGGGATCTTCGACCGAGAGGTGTGGCGGCTCGCGCCGAGGGAGACGCTCCAGGCCTTGAACCGGTACGACCTCGTTCCCGGGTTCGGGGCCAGCTTCAATCGGTACGATCGCGAGGATGAGATCGAAGAGCGGGGGAAGGCATTGCGGTGGACCCTGGATTACATCCGTGAGCGGCCGGGACAATACCTCAAGCGCTGCCTGGGCCGGTTGATCACGATCTGGCTTCCGTGGACGGCGGTGATGTCACCGCTCCATCGGGTGGCCAAGGCGCTCTTGTGGCTGGCCCTCGTCCCCCTCGGCGCGTGGGGACTCTGGAGGGCCCGGCATATCTCTGCGGCCCTGCCAGTGATGGTGCCGATCTTCGCCACGACCCTGGTCCTGACCCTTATCCTGCTGGATCCTGCCCTGGCCTATCGGACGCCGGCCGAGCCGTTCCTGGGCGTCTTTGCCGCCTGGGGCTGGGTCACGCTGTGGAGAAGGTGGAGAAAGAGCGGTCTGGCCGGTAGCGAGGGGAGAGGAGCCTTGTCGTGAGGCAGCTCTGCCGGGATCGCCGCGGGCGCGCACGCCTCGTCGAGGTTCCCACCCCGACGCCTCGGGAGGGAGAGCGATTGGTGCGGGTGTCCCATGCGCTCCTGGCACCCTGGACAGAGGTCCAAACGACAACCACACGAAGGCAGGTCGGCTCCGTCCTCGAAACCGCGCAGGAGGTGATCGGGTATATTGCCCAGGCCGGCCTGAGGAACACGCTGGCCTTCGCGCGTGCCGCGCGCGCCGACCTCCGGCCCAGTGGCTTCAGCGCGTCCGGAATCCTGGTGGAGGAAGGAGGTGCTCCTGGCCTCCCGGTCCTGTGTGCCGGCCCCGGGCTGTGCGCGCATGCGGAATATCTAGTAGCGTCCTCGGACCAGATCGTGCCGCTCCCCCCTAGCGCAACGGCCAAGGCCGGTGCGCTGGCTGCGCTGGGGGTAGGGGCTCTGGTGGCGCTCGACCGTCTGGACGTGGCGCAGAGCGGGCGGGTCGTGGTGGTTGGGCTGGGCAACTGGGGCCGGATGGCTGTCCTGGCCGCGTCACGCCTCGGGTACGAGGTCGCGGCGGTGGACGGCCGGGACGAGCGGCTGGTCTGGGCCAGGGCCCACGGGGCCAAGGAGGCAGTTCAGCCGTCGTCCCTCTCCACGTTGCTCGGGTCCGCTTCGGAGGGAGGCGTGGCCGTCCTCCTCGCCACCGGATCCATGCCGCCACACCTCGTCGCCTCCGGGCATGTGGTGCCACTGGACGGAAACCTCCTGGCCGACGGGGAGCGGCTCCCGCGTGGCCTCCGCCAGTTCGCGGATCAATTAGCGCAGGGATGGGCGCCGGAGGAGGAACTCGGCCTGCCCACGGTCCGATTCGCTGACGCGGCCGGGGCGCGGGCTCCGGCCCTCTTGGAGATGGCCACGCCGAAGGAGCCGCTCAGCCGGCTGAGCCTGCGCGCCGTACCGCCCTCTCGGGGGGCGATCGGTGTCGGGCTGGCCGGCTGCGGAACCTTTGCCAAGCTCCACCACCTGCCCAACCTGACGCGCGATCCGGGGTTTCGCCTTGCCGGGATCGCCAGCCGGAGCGCGCTCAACGCCCTGGTGGTCGCCAGGTCATTCGGAGCGGCGTACTGCACGACCGACATCGGTGTGTTGCTCCGGGATCCGGCCATTGAATTGATCTTCCTCACCGGACGGCACGACGAGCACGTTGCTTTGCTCTTGGAGACCGCACGGGCGGGAAAGCCGGCCTTCGTCGAGAAGCCGGTGGCCACCACCGAAGAGGGGTGCACCCTGCTGGAGGGAGCTGCGGACACGCTGTGGGCCAGCGTGGGATTCAACCGGCGCTTCGCCCCCCTGGCGGAGGAGGCGAAGGCGAAGCTTTCGGGACGCCGTGGCCCTGCGTTTCTCAACTACCGGGTGAACTTCGGGCCCCCGGTGGCCAACTGGTTCCGCGACCCGGCGAAAGGTGGCGGCCGCCTCGTTGCGGCCGCCTGCCACTACGTGGACCTGGCCACCTGGATGCTGGAGAGCCGGCCGGTCCGCGTGTTCGCGGAGAGCGCAGGCAGCGCGGCGCCCGGCAGCCCGGAGGAACAGGACACGGTGGTAAGCGTGGTGCGCTATACGGACGGGTCGCTCTTCTCCCTGTCCTTCAGCTCGCTCGGGCGCCGTCAGGGGGCTCCCAAGGAGGAGATAGAGGCACACTGGGACGGATCGGTGTTCCGGCTGACCGAGTTCCACTCGCTGACCGTCAACGGGCGGACCCGTCGCCTGCTTCGCCGGGACCTGGGAGAACGCCGTCAACTATCGGCACTGGCCGCGGCGTTTCGGGCTGGCGCTCCGCCACCGGTCCCCCTGTCCCAGGGGATCGTAGCCACCCGCCTGACCCTCCAGATGCTCAAGTCCCTGCGTGCTGTAGCGGCGATTCCGGTGCGCGAACCCTGATGCGATTGGATCCTCCTTTGCGGCCTTGGCGTCTTTGCGTGAGGACAACTCCGGGTCTCTCGCCAAGATCGCCAAGAAAACCTTCGGATTGGGGTAAACATGGGGGCTGAGGGACCGGGGACGGGGGTCTGGCCCTTGGCGTCGCGGACGGGATGGGCACGCCTTCGACCGGGGCGACGAGGCCTGTGGCTGGCAGCGGTCTGCCTGATCCTCCTCCTCGGGATCTGGCTGTCGCACCCGCTGTGGCTGCCGCTGCCGGCAGAGTGGCTGGCTGCGGGGGACCCGCCGACCCCGGCCGACGCCATCGTGGTCCTTTCAGGAAGGGCATCCGAGCGAGCGCCACTGGCTGCACGACTGTATCAGCAGGGGTTCGCCCCTCTGGTGATCACTCTCGGAGGCCGGGAGGATCCTGTCGGCGAGGCCCTGGGCACGCCGCGGACCGAGGCCGCCCTGAACGCCGCGGTGCTTCGCCGGAACGCGGTCCCGCGAGAGGCCATCCTGGAGGTGCCCCGTGGGAACAGCACCTGGGATGAGGCGCAGGCCTTCCGCAACCTGGCGCGAACCCGGGCGATCCGGAGCGCGCTCCTGGTCACCTCGGCGCTGCACGCGCGCAGGGCCCGCTGGGCCTTCCGGCGCACGCTGGACGGGGACGGGATCAGCATCCGGGTGGTGGTCCCCTCGCTCGAACCGGGCGTCCTGGAACGCTGGTGGGAGAACGGGCAGGTGGCGTTGGGCGTGGGAATCGAGTACCTGAAGCTCGCGTACTACGTATGGCGCCACTGATGGTGGGAGCGCTGAACCGATGAATGGTCGTCTGGCGGCAGAGAACATTCCGGCACGGATGCTCTCCGCCGGAGGCGTGGCAGCCCTCGGCCTGGCCCTGGGGTGGGGAGCGGTCACCATTCCCCCACCTGTCTGGCTGGGGCTCGCGGGGGTTGCGGGCCTCTTCGTGACGGTGGTCCGGCCGGACCTGGTGGTGATACTCCTGGCGCTGTCCATCCCGCTGGGGGTCGAAATTCCCATCGGCGCTATCGCGACCGGCTTCACGATCGGTGAGACCCTGTACACCAAAACCACCGTGAGCCTTTCCCCCACGGACTTTCTGCTGGGGTTCTTGACCCTCGCCTTGTTCGTCCGGGCGGCCGTGGACCCTGACCTCCGGCGTCGCCTGCATACGCCGCTCAGCCGGCCCCTGCTGGCCTTCTGGCTGGCGGCCGGCCTGTCGCTACTGGTTCAGCGGAACACACTTCCGCAGTTCGCCTTCCTGATCTGCGCCCTGTACTGGATGCGGCTCGGAGAGGTCTTCGCCGTTTACTTCATCGTGGTCGCGGTCATCCGGGATCGTGTCTCATGGGAGCGATGTTTTCGGGCCGCCTTCGTGGGGGCGATGCTGTCCGTCTTGATCTCCCTCGCCATCAACCTGGCCTACCCGATCCGAGGCGAGGAGTGGCGCCAACCGATTAATCTGGCCCTGAAGTACTCGGGTGAAGTGGGCAATTTCTATATCCTGTGGATGGGCGTGATTCTCGGGCTCCTGGAGCTTGGTCCACGGCTGTCCAGGCGGCCGCTCTACCTCGCCCTGGCAGGCTTGGCCGCCCTCGACACCCTGGTCCTGGGCAAGCGGGTGCTCCTGGTGGCCCTCTTGGTCGCCCTGCTCGCCGTCGGGATGCTGACGCGCCGGGTCTTCCGCCTGGGGCTCTTGCTGCCCATGCTGCTCCTCCTGGCCCCCCTGGCGGTCGTGGTATTCCCGGAGAAGCTGGAGGAACGCCTGGTCGCGACCTTCGTCTCGGACCAGGAGACGTGGCACACGCTGCGCGATGAGGCGCGGGAGCAGGGGGTCCCCCTCGGCCTGGTGGATTCCCTGGATGCTGTTCCCATTGATCCCTCCGGCCGTCACCGCTTGATTCGCTGGACCATGGCGGTCGCCGGGTTTCTCAAGCATCCCGTCCTCGGGGTGGGCTTCTGGGCCTCGCCGTGGGCGGGTATCGGCTTGACGCATAACCAGTTCCTCCAGGTGCTGGCCGAGATGGGCCTGGTCGGGTTTGCCGCGCTGTCCTGGATGATGCTGGCGATGGCGCGGACGCTGCGCCAGACAGCAGTGCAGGCCAGCGGCCCGCAGGGGATCGCCCTACGCTGGGGACTCATCGCCTCGGCAATCAGCCTGGTGGTGCAGAGCTTCGCGGGATCGCCCCTGGTGTACTTCAGCTTCATGCTGGCGTTCCTGTACATGATGGCGCTCCTGGTGGCGGGCAGTCGGTTGGCTGACGAGGGTGTGAAGCAGACATGACCGGGTCGAGCCAGAGCCGCCGCATCCTGGTGGTGATTGGGGCGTGGGAGGGGGCCAAGGGGTGGGGTGCGGCCCGGGCCCTGGAAGAGCTGGGCCACACGGTGAGCCTCTTCGACGACTGGAACTTCGGCTTCACCCGCTACACGCTCGCCACAGCGCTCTTGCGCCTGGCGGCGTGGGCGCCCCCGGTGAGTCGAATCCTCACGCGCCTGGCCAGCCTTCGCTTCCGGGTGGCGGCCAGCCGAATCCGACCGGAGATCATCCTGGTCATCCGCGGAGACCGGGTGGAGCCGGATGCCGTTGCCGCCGCAAAGCAAACCACGGGAGCGGTCACCGTCAACTGGCTGTCCGACAATCCCTTGCTGGTCCCTGCGCTCCTGCGGGCCGCACAGGTGTACGACCGGCTGTACGTGAAGGACAGCTACGTGCAGGTGGAGCTGGGAAAGCTCGGCCTGGATCGGGTTGGCTATCTCGGTCAGTGCTGCGCGCCGGAACTGCACCGGACGGTTCCGCTGACCCCGGCCCAGCAAGCCTTCTATGGCAGCGACCTGGCGGTGGTGGGCGTGCCGTACCCGCTCCGCCTCCGGTACCTGGAGCGGCTCACGGACTTCGACCTCAAGGTCTGGGTGGACCATCCGGCGGTCCGCCTGCCCCGGCGCTCGGTGATCCGCCGGTACATGGTCCGACACAAGGCGTTCGGGCTGGAGCAGACGCGGGTGTTCAACGCCGCCCGCATCGTCCTGAATACCCACCACCCGCAGGACATCCACGGGGTCAACCTGCGGACATTCGAGGCCGCTGGCTGCGGGGCCTTCCAGCTTGTGGACTGGAAGCCGGATCTTCCGCGATTCTTCGAGCCGGAACAGGAGATGGTGACGTTCCGGACGCTGGCGGAGCTGCGCGATCTGGCCCGCTATTTCCTGGACCATCCGGAGGAACGGAAGCGGATTGCCGAGCGGGCGCAGAAGCGGGCTCACGCCGAGCACACCTACCGCCAGCGCATGCTGGCCATCCTGGGTGATCTCTGATGACTAATGGAGAGCGGGACACGGCCCGACGGGTCGGACGGTACTTCGAAACGCACTCGCGACGGTACGA
>JACQRS010000079.1 GCA_016206385.1 Candidatus Rokuibacteriota bacterium
ATCTCCTGGGGCGTAGCTTCGGTCCTCGGCGTGGTGGCGGGAATCTTTCTGGCGCCCGCGCTCCTCCTGGACCCCTTTTTCATGCTGGATCCGTTCCTCAAGGGGTTCGCCGCCGCGGTGCTGGGAGGGCTGAACAGCCTGCCCGGCGCGGTTGTCGGCGGCCTGATCCTCGGGGTGGCGGAGAGCCTGGTCGGGGCCTACCTCACGATCCAGTTCAAGAACACGCTGGCGTTCGTCGTCATCATCGTCGTGCTCCTGATACGCCCCGAGGGGCTGCTCGGCCACGAGTTCAAGGAGCGCGTCTAGGCTGAGGGGGGTCCCCCCACCCCCCTCAAGACTCCCCCTGGCGGAACGGAGATACGCTCTCCGCGCGAGGAGGTTGCGTTTGAAAGTCTCCTTGGCTAGACTCGCTGACTGACGATTCAGTTTCATCAGGAGGGAGATATGGACCGTCCCATCGCCTACGACAAGCTGGCCCGCGAGGACCGATTTATCCGGATGCGGGCCCGACGGGTCTCCGAGATCAGGCTGGAGCAGGGCCTCTCCCCGTTTCCCGACCTGTCGAACCAGGAGTCCATCAAGGAGCGGGTCCACGGCATTCTGGTGGGCGAGCTGCAGGCGATGGAAGGGGCCGGGCGGACCGTCTACGATTTCCCGGAGGCGCCCTGGGAGTTCACCATGGACATGGCGCGCCAGGTCTGGGACGAGTCCCGTCACGTGGAGATCTACGTGAGGCTCCTCGAGCACCTGGGCGGGTACGTCGGCGAGTTCCCCGAGACCACCATCCTCTGGCGCTGCGCCTGCGCGGAGGATGCCGCGGCGCGGGTCGCGGGGGTAAACCGGGGGCTGGAGGGGCTGGCCTGCGACGTCTTCAACCAGCTCATCCACATCGCCCGGAAGATCGGCGATCCGATCCTGGAGCAGGCGGTGGACTTCGTGCTGGCCGACGAGATCACCCATGTGCGCATGGGCTCCAGGTGGCTGAACGAGCTGACCAAGGACGATCCCGAGCGGCGGCGGAAGGCGGTGGAGTTCCAGGAGGCCATCGACGAGCGCTTCAACCTGGGCGGGATTCGGCGGGAGGGAGACCACGAGGAGGTGCCCATCTCCATTGCCACCGAAGCCCGCAAGCTGGCCGGGTTCACCGACGAAGAGATTGCCCGCCTGATCAAGGCGACCCAGCGTTCGCCCGTCTACTGAGCGATGGTGGCGCATCCCCTCGCCGGCCACCTTTCGGTTGAGGAGTCCGCCGAGCTCATCCGCCAGTACCGCTATGCGGAGGAGCGGATGATGCGGGTGATGGGGGGCTGGATCGCCCTGACTCCCGAGCTGTCCGCCAAGCTGCTCCTCGGCCGCCACGTCTGGGACTGCGCGCAGCACGCCGACCTCTGGGGCAAACGCCTGCCCGAGCTCCGGGCTCCCGCCCATGTCTCCGCGCCGGCGAGCGAGGCCTTCGTTCGGTTGATGGACCTCCTGGAGAGCCAGGAAGGGTTCCACCAGACCCCGGAGCGCCTCGCGGGCATCTACGAGGTGCTGAAGCCGCACCTCCTCGCCGCCTACCAGGACCACCTGGCTCACACCAACCCCGTGTACGAGCCGCCCACCCGTCGGATCCTGGAGCGGATCGTCGAAGAGGAGCGGCGGCACATTGCCGCGGGGCGGGTGGTTCTCTCCCACCTCATCACCACGCCTGCTGTGGAGGCGCGGACCGGTGAGTGGCGGCGCAGGCTGGAGGGCCTGCTCCTGGAGTCGGGTGGTGTATCGGGCAAGCCCACCGGTGACCTGAGAGGCCCCGACGTGCCGGTGGATCCGACAGCGATCGCTCAGGACCTGGCCCGGCTCGAGCGACCGGTCGGCCGCTGGCCGGTCCCGGCCGAGCTGGAAGCATCCGTGGAGGCCCACGCGCTCCACCTGAAGAGGCGCGACCTCCAGGCCCTCGAGGATGATTTCGCGCCTGCGTATCGGCAGGCCGGCATGGCCACGTACGCGCCCCTCCTCGCCTTCGAGCTTGCCACCCACCGGATCGTCGGGCTGGGCAAGCTCGGCGGGCATCGCCTGGTCAAGCTCCGCCTGGAAGGGCCGGCCGGGACAGCGGTGGTTCAGCTCCGCTGGGCCGAGACCGACGGGCGTTGGCGAGTGCTCGAAGCCGAGGTGGTCAGGACCGAGGCGGCCGCGGCCTCGTCCTAGGCCTCGCTCACAATTCAGGCGGCTCCACGCTCGCGTCGAGTGTTTGACACCGTGCTCGTGGTCAACCGCGGCGAGGTCGCCCGCCGGATCCGCTGCGCCTGTCGGGCCCTCGGGCTCCGCACGGTGGCGGTGTACTCCGACGCCCGGATCGGCTACCCGGTCATGCTGAAGGCCGCGGGAGGTGGAGGGGTCGCGACGAGATCCCCTTCCACCAGCGGGTGATGGCGCACGCGGGATTCCGGGAAGGACGGCTGCACACCCAGATGGTCGAGCGAGGAGTGTTCAATGCCTGAAGAGGTCAAGGCGCAGATCACCGGCGTCGTGTTCCAGGTGGTGACCAAGTCGGGCGACCGCGTTCAGGGCGGTGACCCGATCGTCGTGCTGGAGTCCATGAAGATGGAGATCCCGGTGGAGGCCCCGCGGCCCGGCACAGTCATCGAGGTTAAGGTGAAGGAGGGGGAGACAGTGCAGGAGGGAGATACCGTCGCACTCCTCGACTGAGGTCCGCCGCACCGATTCAGGAGGACTCGCAATGCTGACAGAAATGGTGAAGGCCCTCTACGACTACGACCGCTGGGCCAACCGGCGGCTCTTCGACGCGGTGGCCGGCCTGCCCCCGGGCACCGCCGACCGCGAGCTGGGTCCCCAGTTCAGCGTTCCGACGCTCAAAGGCATGCTGGCCCACATCCTGGGTGCCGAGGCCATTTGGCTCGCGCGCTGGAAGGGCAGCTCCCCCGCCGCGATCCTGAGCGCGAAGGACTTTCCCGACCTCGCCGCGCTCGGCGCGCGCTGGAACCAGGTCGAGGCCGAGCTGGCGGAGTTCGTCGCCGGGCTTTCGGAGGTCCACCTCGCGCGCGTGGTCCGCTACACGAACATCCAGGGGCAGAGCTTCTCGCTCCTGCTCTGGCCCTTGATGCAGCACGTGGCGAACCACTCCACCCATCACCGGAGCGAGGTCGCCACCATGCTCACCATGCTGGAAGTCGCGCCACCGCCGACCGACCTGGTGATCTACCACCTCGTTCGATCTGGCCAAATGTCCTAGGGGGCTGACGGGCGCGGCCGCATGGGCTCGAGCGCGCCCCGGCCGGGGAAACACCATGGGAATGAAAGAGCTCGTTGAGGACCTCCGAGCGCGCCGCCGGCGCCTTCACCAGCTGGGAGGCCCGGAGGCCGTGGCCAAGCAGCACGCCGCGGGCAAGCTCACCGCCCGGGAGCGCCTCGACCTCCTCTTCGATCCGAGCACGTTCGTCGAGATCGGGCTCCATGCCACCCACCAGTCCACGAGCCCCATCATGGCGGGCAGGGACACGCCCGCCGACGGGGTGATCACGGGCTTCGGCAAGGTGGACGGCCGGCCCGTCTCGGCCATCGCCTACGACTTCACCGTGATGGCGGGCTCCATGGGCCGGACCGGAGAGACCAAGTGCGCCCGGATCCGTGAGCTGGCCCTGACCAAGCGAATTCCCCTCGTGTGGTTCATCGACTCCGCCGGCGCGCGGATCCAGGAGGCGACCGGCTCGTGGTTTTCGGGCTCCGGCTATCTGTTTCGCGAAGAGTCCATCATGTCCGGCGTGGTCCCGCTGGTCGCGGCCATGATGGGCCCGGGCGCCGCCGGCACCGCCTACATCCCGGGGCTCGCCGACTTCGTCCCCATGGTGAAGGGAACCAGCCACATGGCCCTGGGCGGCCCGCCGCTGGTGAAGGCGGTTGTGGGCGAGGATGTGACGCCGGACGAGCTGGGCGGCTCCAAAGTTCACTGCGAGCTCTCGGGAGTCGGCGACCTGGAGGTTCTGGACGACAGGTCCTGCGTCGAGGCGATCAGGGCGTACCTGTCGTACCTCCCCTCCTCCAACCTGGAGGCGCCCCCGCTGGTCCCCTGCGACGATCCGGTCGACCGGATGGAAGAGGAGCTGCTCACCATCGTGCCGGACAACCCCCGTCGCGCCTACGACATGAAGCGAGTGATCACCCATATCGTGGACGGCGGCCGCTTCTTCGAGCTGAAGCCCGGCTGGGCCAGGAACCTGATCATCGGCCTGGCCCGGATGGGCGGGCGCTCGATGGGGATCGTCGCCAACCAGCCGCTGGTGATGGGGGGCGTGCTGGACGTGAACGCGGCCGACAAGGCGGCGCGCTTCATCCTGCTCTGCGACGCCTTCAACATCCCGCTCCTGTTTCTCCAGGATGTGCCGGGGTTCATGGTGGGCTCCAAGGTGGAGCGGGAAGGGATTATCCGCCACGGGGCGAAGATGCTCTACGCGGTCAGCGAGGCCACGGTGCCCAAGGTCACGGTGATCGTGCGCAAGGCGTACGGCGCCGGCTACTACGTCATGTGCGGCCGGGCTTACGAGCCCGACCTGATCGTCGCGTGGCCCACCGCCGAGATCAGCGTGATGGGCCCGGAGGGGGCGACCAACATCATCTTCAGGAAAGAGATCCAGGCGGCACCCGACCCGGAGGGAGAACGGGCGCGCCGGGTGGAGGAGTTCAGGAAGCTGATCAACCCCTACATCGCGGCAGGCGCCGCCTTCGTCGACGACATCATCGATCCGCGCGAGACCCGTCCGGTGGTGATCCGGGCCCTGGAGATGGCCAATGGCAAGCGCGTGGAGCGCCCCTGGAAGAAGCACGGCGTGATGCCGGTGTGAGGCCAGGATCGCCCTTGACAGCGGGTCCCGACGGGATTAGGGTGAGGCTGCCCCGCGCGGGTCCGGGGTTGCCGACACACGTCAGCTCAGGGTCGGTCGAGGCCTGGAGGGATGGCCTGGGATGCCAGGCCACCTGGTGAGGGTCTCGAAAGGCTGACAGCCGGCACGGGTCGAGAGCATTCCGGGCCCCCGGGGCGTTCTCCTGCCGCCGTTCGGCCCGCGCTTCACTCAGTTTTCGATAAACGCCCTCAGGATCTGCCCGCGTATCGGGTGACGCAGCTTCCGGAGGGCCTTGGCCTCGATCTGGCGCATGCGCTCGCGCGTCACCGCAAAGCGCCGTCCCACCTCTTCCAGCGTGTGCTCCTCATCCTTGCCGATCCCGAAGCGGAGGCGGAGGATCTCCTTCTCCTTGGCCGAAAGGGTGTCCAGGACCCGCTCCACCTGGGCGCTCAGATCCTGGCTGAGCAGGCTGTCGTTGGGCGAGGCGGTGTGCTTGTCCTCGAGGAAGTCCCTGAGCTGGGAGTCCTCGCCGATGGGGGTCTCCAACGAGAGCGGCTTCCGGGCCGACTCCAGGATGAGCCGAACCTTCTTGGCCGGAATCCCGGTTCGCTGGGCTAGCTCCTCGGGCGTGGGTTCGCGCCCCATCTCGTTGACCAGGGCCCGATTGACCCGCGAGAGCCGGTTCAGCGCCTCCACCATGTGGACGGGAATCCGGATGGTGCGCGAGTGATCGGCGATGGCGCGGGTGATGGCCTGCCGGATCCACCAAGTCGCGTAGGTCGAGAACTTGAAGCCCCGTCGGTACTGGAAGCGGTCGACCGCCTTCATGAGCCCGATGTTTCCTTCCTGGATCAAGTCCAGGAGAGAGAGGTCGCTCCCCAGGTACCGCTTGGCCACCGAAACCACCAGCCGGAGGTTGGCCTGCATCAGCTCCCGCTTGGCGGCCCGCACCACGCGATCCTTCTCGTCGATCTCGGCGAGGAGCGCATGGAGCTTCTGGCGAGGCAGCCCGATCTCGGCCTCGAGCGCCCGGAGCTCCTCCGCGCGCCGGCCCCGGGCCGCGGGGTCAGCGGCAAGCGCCTGGACCTGGCCGGCCAGCCGACGAAGCTCGGCCACCAGCTCGTCGACACGGGCGGGCTTCACGGGAAGGTCGGCCAGGATCTGCCGGATGGCCGCGCGGTTCTGGGCGATCCAGCGGTTGTAGGTGGCGCGCGTCGAGGCCGACGAGCGCCGGTCCCGCGCCCGAGCCTGGAGCTTGGTGATCTCCCGCTCGAGCCTCCGGATCCTCGCGAAGGCGGCCAGGATGGGCTTCAGCTCCTGCGGCTCGGGCTCGCCGCCCTCGGGAAGGAGGATCAGATCGTCCAGGGGGACCTCCTGCTTGCGGACCCGGTCGGCGAGGTTGAGCAGGGTGCGAACCGCGAGCGGGATCGATGCCAGCGACCCCCGAAGCTCGGCCTGCCCTGTCTCGATACGCCGACCGATCTCCACCTCCTGGGCTGCGGTCAGAAGAGGAACCTTGCCGATTTCCCTGAGGTAGAGCCGGACGGGGTCCTCGGCAGCCGACGGAAGCGACTCCTGCGGCTGTTTGGACTCGGCGGGCTCGTCCTCGAGGAGCTCGTGGGCCTGCGGCTCCTCGGCCTCAGCCAGCTCAGGGGACTTGATCGCGTCCAGGCTGACGGGTACCGGAGCCGGATGACGGGTCTCTTCGAATGTCATTTATGAGAGGTCTCCTTTTGGCTTTTCAGTTATTTAGACGACGCGTCGCCCTGAAAGGATTCACGGCGCCTCCCCCAATAACAGTCTTACACACCCGATAATTTCTGCAATTACGGTACCAAGGAAAATTTAAGAAACGACGTTTTGAGATCGTCTATTCACGGCTCTGATAGAGTCTGGTATGATCCCGCGAGGGGTGGGGTGTCGCGTCTCTAGCCCCGGGGTGTTCCATGCAGGCCGAGGTCGTTAGCGTCGGGTCCGAGCTTCTCCTGGGACAGATCGTAGACACGAACTCGGCGGTCATCGCGCGCCATTTGGCTGCCATCGGTCTGGACCTCTACTACAAGACCGCTGTTGGGGATAACCTTGGTCGGCTCACCGCCATCCTGAGACAGTCCCTTGACCGCTCGGAGGTGGTGATCACGACCGGCGGGATCGGCCCCACCGCCGACGATGTGACCCGCGAGGCCGTGGCCCTCGCCACGGCTCGGGAGCTCGAGTTCTCAGGCCATCTCATGACCCAGATCGAGGCCTTCTTCTCCGCGCGGGGGTTCAAGCTTTCCCCCTCCAACCGGCGCCAGGCCTTCATCCCCAGGGGTGCCCTCCCCATTGAGAACCCGGTGGGCACGGCGCCGGGCTTCATCGTCGAGGTGGGAGAGCGGTGCGTCATCACCCTTCCCGGCGTCCCGCGGGAGATGGAGTACCTCCTGGTGCACCGCGTGCTCCCGTATCTGCGCGGGCGCTACGGGCTCAGGGGTGAGATCAAGCTGCGGGTCCTGAAGGTGGTGGGCCTCGGGGAGAGCCGGATCGGCGAGCTGATCGCCGAGTTCATGGAAAAAGGACGGAACCCGACAGTGGGGACGCTGGCCCACCTCGGCCAGGTGGATGTGCGGATCGCGGCCAAGGCCGCCGACGCCGCTGCGGCTGAGGCGCTCATCGCCCCGGTGGAAGGGGAGATCCGCAAGCAGCTCGGCGACTTGATCTTCGGAGCCGACGCTGACACGCTGGAGGGCCTCGTGGCGGCACAGCTGGCCCGGCTGAACGGGCGCGTCGCCGTCGCCGAGTTCGGAAGCGCCGGCGCGGTGGCCGAGCGTCTCGCTGGCGGCTCGGCATCTATGTTCGCCGGAGGCGTCATTCTCTCGGCGCCAACCGACACCCTGAGACTCGGGGTGGAGCTTCCCGCCGGCGCGAGCGCGGAGGCCAAGGCGCGGCTCCTGGCCCGGGCGGTTAGGACGTGGAGCAAGGTCACAGCGGGCGCCGCGACGGTTTTCGAGCCCGCCCCCGGGGTGGAGCCGCCGGTCACCGTTGTCGGGCTCGCGGTCTCGCTCGATGAACGGGAAGAGAGCCGGGAGCACCGCTTCGGTGGAGACCTCCCGTCGATGCGGATCCGTGCCGCGACCCTCACGCTGGATCTGCTCCGCCGGACGCTGCCGCCGCTGGGCTGATCCGCCGGCGACGCGCGCCGAGGAGAGTCACCGCGCGCCGCTTCGTTCTCGCTCCGGGATTTTCGTTGACAGTCCCGGAGAGCGGGATTTATCGTGAGAAACGCCTGAGATGGTCAAGATTTACACAAAGAAAGGCGACGAAGGCCTGACCAGCCTCTTCGGGGGGCAGCGCATCTCCAAGTCCGACCCGCGCCCGGAGGCGTACGGCACGCTGGACGAGGCCTGCTCGGTGCTGGGAGTGGCCCGCGCCGTGACCCAGGACGAAGAGCTCCACGCGGTGATCCACAGCATCCAGGAAGACCTCTTCCTCCTCGGGGCCGAGCTGGCCACGGCGCCGGAGGACCGGGAGCGGTTCGGCGTGAGCCAGATCACGCCCGAGCACACCGCGCGACTCGAGGCGCTGATCGACGAGCGCCTGGCCAAGATCGAGCTCCCCCGGGCCTTCATCATCCCCGGTTCCTCTTCCTACATTCCGGCGCTCCTGGACTGGGCCCGCGCGGTCATCCGTCGCGGCGAGCGCCGGGTCGTGGAGCTCCGCGAAGCCCGGCTGCTCGACATCCCCGAGGTCGTGAAGTACGTCTACCGGCTGGCCGACCTCCTCTTCGTTCTCGCACGTTATCAGGAGGCCGTGGAGGGCAAGGGCGCGGTCCAGTGGAAAGGCCGGCGCGGGCCGGAGCGATAGCTCTGGACGAGGCCGCGCGCAAGCCGTTGCCATGGAGCCGGTGAGTATCCGGAGCACTGCCAGGGCAGATGGAACGCCCGTCGTCTGGTCGGTCGTGATCCCCGCCTACGACGAGGCCCCTCGGCTTCCCGCCTTCCTGCAGGAGGTCTTGGCCTTCTTCGGAGTGCGGGGCGAGACCTACGAGGTGATCGTGGTGGACGACGGGAGCCGCGACGCGACCTGCGATCGGGTGCGGGAGCTTCAGCGTTCACACAGCCAGATCCGGCTGGTTGCGCTTCCCCAAAACCGCGGCAAAGGGTACGCGGTCAGGGTGGGGATGGTGAATGCCCGCGGGCTCGTTCGGCTCTTTGCCGACGCCGATGGCGCGACCCCCATCCAGGAGCTGAGGCGGCTGGAGCCGGCGCTGCAGGCCGGCGCCGACATCGTGATCGGCTCGCGGGTCCTGGTGGATCCCGAGGTGTCGGTCCTCACGCGTAGGCACCGGGTGTGGGCGGGCCGGGCGTTCAACTGGCTCGTGGCGCGGCTGGGGCTCCGCGGGATCGCCGACTCCCAGTGCGGCTTCAAGTGCTTCCGCGGTCCGGTGGCGGAGGATCTCTTTCGCTCCCTCGTCACCGACGG
>JACQRS010000053.1 GCA_016206385.1 Candidatus Rokuibacteriota bacterium
CAACGGGATCGACCTCCTCGTCGCCAACGACGTGAGCCGGGCCGGGATCGGCTTCGAGTCGGACGACAACGAGGTGCTTCTCCTGGACCGGTGGGGCGGGGTCAAGGAGCTTCCCCGGATGCCCAAGCTTCAGGTCGCTCACGCGATCCTCGACCGGATCCTCTCGCTCCGCGCCGCGGCTCCCGCGCCGGCTCCGCGCTAGGCGATGGGCGCGGAGACGCTGGCCGAGGCTCTCCGCGCGCTGGCCGACTCGCTTCGCTTCTACCGGGATATGGGAATGACCGACCTCCCGTTGTCCCGCGAATACCTTCCTGGGCCTCGAGAGGCGCTCCGCGATCTCGAGCGGCAGATCGACGGTTGTACGCGGTGCAAGCTCTGCCGGGGTCGCACCACGATCGTCTTCGGCACAGGAAACCCGAACGCCGACCTGATGGTGATCGGCGAAGCGCCGGGAGCCGAGGAGGACGTGCAGGGCAAGCCCTTCGTGGGGCGGGCGGGCCAGCTCTTGACCCGGATGCTCCAGTCGGTCGGCTGGAGCCGCGACGAAGTGTTTATTACAAATCTGGTCAAATGCCGACCTCCCCAAAATAGAAACCCGGAGCCGGACGAGATCGCTTCCTGCGCGCCGTTCCTCCTCGGCCAGCTCGTGGCCATCCAGCCCAAGGTCATCCTGGCGCTCGGCAACTTCGCTGCGCAGACGCTGCTCAAGACCAGGGAGCCGATCAGCAAGCTGAGGGGACGCCTTCACTCCTACGGCTCCATCGTTCTCGTCCCCACCTTCCACCCGGCCTTTCTCCTGAGGAATCCGGGGCACGAGTATCGGCGGCTGGCCTGGGAGGATTTGAAGCTGGCCCGGCGGGAGTACGACCGGCTCCGGGCGCGTGATTCGGCCGGCAGGTGACCGGCCGTTCGTCCCCAGTCGCTTGAGCCAAGAGAGGTCCAGTTGATCGCTGAGGTCATCTTTGACATCCCGCTCGAGCGCGCGTTCACCTATGTCGTGCCGCCGGGATTGACCGTTGCCGTCGGCCAGCGCGTGCGGGCGCCGCTTCAGGGCAAGCCGCGGGTCGGTATCGTGATCGGCTGCCGCGAGGGGGCGGGCGACGGGCTCAAGGCGCTGGAGGCCACGGTGGAACCCGGACCGCTTCTGGGTCCGGCTCAGCTCGCTCTCACCCGCTGGATTTCAAAAGAGAGCTACTCGAGCTGGGGCTCCACGTGCGTTGCCCTCGTGCCGCCGCTCCCGCCACGCGCCGAGCGCGTCGGTCTGCCCGGATCGGCGACGGGGTCCGCGCACGCACACGAGCTGGCGGCGAGTGCCGTCAGCGAGAAGGCCCTGCTCCTGACCGGAGCGGACCGGGACGAGCGCCTTCTGAGCCTCCTGGCCGAGGCAGAAGGCCGGGGCCTTCTCCTTCTGGTTCCCGAGATCGGGACGGCGGAAGCGTGGGCCGGGCGGCTTCAGTCCCGCCTGGGACAGCCCGTCGCCCGCCTGGACAGCGGCCGACCCGAGCACGAGCGATGGCGGGCCTGGATGGCGCTGGAGCGCGGGGCGGCACGCCGGGCTGTCGGAACCCGGTCAGCCCTCCTGGCACCGGTCCCGCCGCCCGCCACGCTGGTCCTGATCGACGAGCATGATCCCGCCCACAAGCCTCCCGGCCATCCCCGCATTCACTCCCGCGCGGTGGTGCTCGAGCGAGCGCGCCTGGAAGGACACTCGGTGATCCTGACCTCGCCGACCCCGAGCGTGGAGAGCTGGTGGCAGGCGGACAGCGGCCGCCTGGGCCGGAGCGACGGCTCGCCGGGCCCCTGGCCCGCGGTGACGGTCGTGGACAGCCGCGGCGCGCTCCGGGGTTCTCCGCTTTCGCCTGCGCTCCGCCGCGGGATCGAGCAAACTCTGGCGCGTGGCGGCCAGGTGTGTCTCCTCGTCACCCGGATCGCGTCGGCCCTGGCGTGCGGGGAGTGCGGCTTTCTTCTGCGCTGCCCTGACTGCGGAATCCCGCTCGCGTACTCGCGCGTGCGCCGGGAGTGCTCCTGCCGCCTCTGCGGGCGTCGGGAGCGCGCACCCGACACCTGTGCCCACTGTCTCGGACGCCAGCTGGCTCCGCTCGGGTGGGGAGCGGAGCGAGCGGAGCAGGCGGTGAGGCAGGCCTTTCCCCGTCTCACCGTGGCCCGCTACGATGCCGAGACGGTCACGCCTGCCGGAGCGCCGCGGCTCCGTCAGAGGTGGGACGACGGGAGTGTCAGGCTCGTGATCGGCACCCGCCAGGTCCTCAAGGCCCTGCCTCCGGCACGGGCCCGGCTCGTTGGGGTCATCACGCCTGACCACCTCCTGAGGCTTCCCGACTTCAGAGCCGGAGAGCGCGCCTTCGCGCTGCTCTGGGCAGCCGCCGAATGGCTGAAGGACCGCGGGCGGCTCATCGTCCAGACCCAGCACCCCGAGCACTACGTGATCCGGGCAGCGGTCGGCCAGGAGCAGGCCGGCTTCTATAAGCCCGAGCTCAGATTCCGCGCCGAGCTAGGCTACCCGCCGTTCCGCCGGCTCTGCGTCCTCACGATCAAGGGGCGCCACGCCTCCGGGGCCCGGGCGCTGGCTGACGAGTGCTGGAGAGAGCTGGCCCGGCTCGATGGGCTCTCCGTGTATCCACCGGCTCCACCCGGGCGGTCAGCAGGCGGGCTCAGGTGGCGGATCGTGGTCAAAGGCGGGAACGATCTGCCGGAGCAGCTCCGGCCCGTGCTCACCCCGATCCTTGACCGGCGACGCGCCGGCCCGGGTGTGGTAGAAGTAGAGATGGACCCGGTGGAGCTCATCTAACTAAGAGAGGAGCGTGTTCGCCTTGGCCGTCCTGACCGTGCGGCGATACGGAGACCCAGTCCTTCGGCGGAAGGCCGAGCCGGTCTCCGCGATCACCCCCCAGATCAAGCAGCTCATCGATGATCTGATCGACACCATGTACGATCAGGTTGGCATCGGGATCGCTGCGCCTCAGGTCGGGGTGTCCCTCAGAGTCATCATCGTCGACGACGGGGAGGGGGGCGCCCGCCCGCTGGTGAACCCCGTGATCACCGCTCAGGACGGGCGCGCTGTCGCCGAGGAAGGGTGCCTCTCGATTCCCGGCATCTTTGCCCAGGTTGAGCGGGCCGAGTCGATCGAGGTCGAGGCGCTGGACGGGGACGGAAATCCGCTCCACTTCCAGGCGCAGGGGCTCCAGGCGCGGGTGATCCAGCACGAGATGGACCACCTCGACGGCCTGCTCTTCATCGATCGGCTGGACAAGGCGACGCGGGACCGGATCAAGCGGAAGATCAAGAAGGACGGCCTGCCCGACGAAGCTCCCCACCACGCCTTCGCGCTTTAGAGTCCTCGGAGGGCGGCTTCCATGAAGGTGCTCTTCTACGGGACGCCGGCGTTCGCTCTGCCGGCACTCGACGCCCTGCTTCGCCACCACAACGTCGTGGCGGTGGTCACTCAGCCCGACCGGCCAGCCGGGCGCGGGCAGAAGCTGACGCCGTCGCCCGTGAAGGTCAGGGCCGAGGCGGCCGGCGTCCCCGTGCTCCAACCCGAGCGCCTCAGCGGCCCCGAGTGGCCCGAGCGGCTCCGCGGCTTTATCCCCCAGGTGGCGGTGGTCGTTGCCTTCGGCCAGCTCCTCCCCAAGGCGGTGCTCGACGTGCCCGCGCGCGGCTCCATCAACCTTCACGCCTCTCTCCTTCCCCGCTACCGGGGCGCCGCGCCGATCGCCTGGGCGCTGATCAAGGGCGAGACCGAGACCGGGCTCACCACCTTCCTGATGGATGAGGGGATGGACACGGGCCCCATCCTCTTCCAGGAGCGCGTCCCGATCGGCCCCGACGAGACAGCGGGGGATCTGGCGGATCGGCTGTCAAAGCTGGGCGCCGACCTGGTCCTGAAGACGCTCGCCGAGCTGGATCGGCTCACCCCTGTCCCACAGTCGCGTGGCGGCGTGACCCTGGCTCCGCGGCTCAAAAAGGAGGACGGTTGGCTCGAGTGGAGCGAGCCTGCGCGGGTGCTGGTGAACCGGGTCCGCGGTTGCAACCCCTGGCCCGGGGCTGTGGCTCGAGGCCCGACGGGGCGGCTCTTCATCTGGCGCGCCTCGGCCCTGGACCAGCAGGCGGGCGGGCAGCCGGGCACGCTCGTGAAGTCTCAAGGTGGAGCCCTCGCCATCGCGACCAACGACGGGCTCCTCCTCCCTCGGGAGGTCCAGCCCGAGAACCGACGCGCGATGAGCTGGGAGGAGTTCCTGCGCGGCTCTCGCCTGACCGCGGGGGCGCGGTTCGAAGGCTCATCCGCGTGAGGTCGGCCAAGAACGCGGTCTCGCCAGCTCGCGTCGAGGCGCTCAGGATCCTCTGCCGCGTCGAGGAGGATCGCGCCTTCGCCGACCTGGCGCTGGAGGCGGCGCTGGAACGGGCCAAGCTTCCGGCGCGGGACCGCGCGCTGACGACGGAGCTGGTGTACGGCACGCTGCGCTGGCAGCGGCGGCTGGACTGGATTCTGACGCCACACTGCCGGCGCAAACTGGAGCGCCTGGATCCCTGGGTGAGGAACCTCATGCGCCTCACCGCCTACCAGCTCGAGTTCCTCTACAAGGTTCCGGCCTGGGCGGCGGTCAACGAGGCTGTGGCGCTGGCGAAGCGTCGCTCTCACGGGGAGGCTGCGCCATTCGTGAACGCCGTGCTCAGATCCCTCACCCGAAGCGGGGGAGCCCTTCCGCCGCTCCCAGACGACCCGGTGGAGGCCGCCGCGACGCGCCTGGCGTTTCCCTCCTGGCTGGCCCGCCGCTGGGCGGACCGGTTCGGCCTGGCCGAAGCCGAGAGGCTGATGACGGCGCTCGACGAGCGACCGACCGTCACCGTCCGCGTGAACACGCTCAAGTGCACGCGGGCCAGCTTGGTGAAGCGGCTCGTCGAGGAGGAAGAGGTGGCGTGCGGGGCCACCGACTATGTGGCGGAGGGGCTGGAGCTGGAAGCGCCGGGGCCGGCGTTCAAGTTCAAGGCGTTCAAGGAGGGCTGGTTCACGCTTCAGGATGAGGCGTCGATTCTGATCGGCTATCTGCTGGCCCCGCGTCCCGGGGAGACCGTGGCGGACGTCTGTGCGGCCCCGGGAACGAAGAGCACGCACCTGGCCCAGCTCATGGAGAACCGCGGGCGTCTGATCGCCCTGGATCAGCATCCGGCGCGACTCAAGCTCGTCGCCAAGGCCGCCGCCAGACTCGACGTGGGTATCCTGGAGTGCCACGCCGGGCGCGTGGAGGACCTCTGCCCGAAGTTCACCGCGCGCTGCGATCGCGTCCTGGTGGATGCCCCGTGCTCCAACCTGGGCGTGATACGGCGCCATCCCGACGTCAAGTGGCGCGCGGCCGAGGGGGCACTCCCGTCCCTCGCTCAGAGCCAGCGCCGGATCCTGGAGGCCGCGGTCACCATGGTCAAGCCAGGCGGCACCCTGGTCTACGCGACCTGCTCGCTCGAGCCGGAGGAGAACGAGGAGGTCGTCCTCCCGTTCCTGGCGGCCCATCCCGAGTGGCGCCTGGACCTGCCCGCGGATTTCCCCATCGACCCGGAGCCTTCGGGGATGCTCCGCTTTCTTCCCCACCGTCACGGGACCGACGGCTTCATCGCGTTCCGGCTACGGAAATCCTGAGAAAGGTCTTCACCCCGCCACAAGCAGGATGGCGTGCCTCCGGGTGAGCCGCTCAGGCCAGCCGGAGCAGAACGATCACGCTTACGAACACCACGAGGTTGTTCACCGCGTGAGCGACCATCCCGGGGAGCAGGCTTCCGGTCTTCTCATACGCCCAGGCCCACAGGATTCCGCTCCAGAACACACTGGCAAGCTCCAGCACCCCGTACTCATGCGCGAGCGCGAAGACGACCGCGCTGGCGGCCGCGGACGTCCTCCATCCGAACTTGCGGCGGAGCGTGGCGAACAGAAGTCCGCGAAACACGATTTCCTCAAATACCGGGGCGAACACCACATCATCGATGAAACTGACCGCCAGGACCGGCATGGATCCCCAAACCAGCTCCTCATCGAACCCCTCGGTCCAGTGGCTGGACAGATCCACTGATCCGGCCGCCAGACCGATCACCCATTCCCCTACCAGCGCGGCCGCCAACACCACCGGAACGATCACGCCCAGCCGGTGCCAATCCGCCGCAGCCGGCCAAAGGCCAAGCCCCTGTCTGAACCCCAACCCGCTCGGCGCGAGCAGATGCCGGTACGCGAGGATGAGCAACGGCAGGTTGATCACCGGCGTGACGACCAAGCGCAGCAGCGGAGACTCCACCCGAATAAAGTCGGCGCTGATGGTCAGCACCGCCGCTATCGCTCCTCCCCTGAGCAGCACTGCGACGGCGACCCGTGCGCGCCACCGCGGCGGGATCGGGGGGGTTCCCACCTTCAGGTCGCGGCCGTGCCGCGTGAACACCGCGAACAGCGCGAGAATCCCGGCCAGGAGCCAGGCCAGGTCGATCGCAGCGAGAAGACGATACCGTCCCAGCAGTAGGCCTGCCCGCGCCGCGAGGCCTTCACGGGTGGCGGCCAGCAGAGCGTGGTTCCCGCTTTGCGTCGCCAGGCGCATGGTCAGCCGATCATAAAACCAGCCGGTCGGCACCAGCTCGGCCAGCTCGCGCTGAAGCAGCAGCGCCCCGTCATGATCGAGATGGGACCCGAGATAGCCGGCCCTGATGACGCGCAGGAAGGTGGGAAACGGCTCCGGGCGGTGTTCCCAACCGTCGGTCCGCAGTCGGATTCGGTCCAGGCGGCCGGCTTCCGCTTCCAGGATGGCGAGGTGGAAATGGGCGAGGGGATCGGACGAGTATGCCGCGAGCTCCTCGTACCAGGCGATTGCCTGTGCCGGCTCATCGATGCCACCCGTAGTGACCTCATACAGCCGCCGCTCCCACCGAGGCGCCTGTGCCAGGGCTTCCTCCAGGTCCATGGCGCGGCTGACCATCAGGAGAAGCGCCTGCTCGGGAGACGAGACCCGATCCAGGGGAGGGACGGACGCCTGGGTCCATGTGATCCAGGCGATGTAGGCGAGCAGAACGAACGCGGCAAGCACCGACACACCGGCTGACAAACGCAGCTCGTGCGGGGCGGTCGGTTCTGGCACGAACTCCTCGCGCTCAGACACTCAGCGTTACCCCGGGATCCAAGAGGGTGTGAGGTACGGTGGGATTGACTGTACCACAACGCCATCGGTGGCTCGCCACGCCGCGTTGTGTGCGCCGTTCGGGACTCGGTCGCAAGAGTGGAGACGAGAACCCGAATCTGCTATGGTGGGGGCGATGATCAAGATCGCGCCGTCCATCCTGTCCGCCGACTTCGCCGCGCTCGCTGAGGAGATCGCGCGCGTGGAGGACGCCGGGGCCGACCAGCTCCACGTGGATGTGATGGA
>JACQRS010000054.1 GCA_016206385.1 Candidatus Rokuibacteriota bacterium
CGAGCGCTCCGTCCTGATCGTCCCCGGCGACCAGTTCGGGCTGGCCCGCCACCTCAGGATCGGGTACGGGTCCGACGCGGACTACCTGATGCGGGGGCTGGCGCGGATCGACGACGGGATCCGGGGTCTCCGGAAGGCGCCGGGCCGCCGGCGCGGCGCCGGGGCGAGGGTGGCGGCGAGGGCGTAGGAGCCTGTCCGGGCGGATCAGTCCGGCGTCTCCTCGCTGAGCAGCCGACGTGCCTCCAGGATCGCCCCCTCCAGGTCGGTGACCCGGCCGTCGAGCTGCATCTCGTAAACCGCCCGGGTGATCCGGCCGATCCGCGGACCGGGGGCGAGCCCCATCTCCAGCAGGTGCCGGCCCATCAGGATCGGCCGCGGCGGGCTGTGCTCGACGCCCAGGCCGCGGACCTTCGCGATGAACCACTCCTGCGCCTCGGTCGAGAAGTCCCCGGTGCGGCCGAGGCAGTCGGCCCGCGACACCAGGTAGAGCAGCTCCGGATCGAGCCCGCGCGCCAGGCGGCGGAAGGCGCCGTCCCCCACGTTGTCGCGGTTCTTGAAGTAGTGGCTCGGCGTCAGGTGGTGCGCCACGATCTGGATCACCTCGCGGCGCAGGTCGTACCCCCCCAGCGTGTGCACCTTGAGGCGGTCGAGGAAGGCGGTCGTGGGCTCGATCCCCGCCTCCTCGTGCTCGTAGGAGCGGATCTTCCCGTCCACGACGGCGGTGGTCCGCGGCTTCCCGAAGTCGTGGCAGAGCGTCGCCAGCATGACCGCCAGGCGCTTCTCCCTGGGGAGCCCGGCGCTCTCCTGCCGCGCCCGGTCGAGGGCCAGGAGCGTGTGGATCCAGACGTCCCCTTCCGGGTGCCACTCCTTCTCCTGGGGGCACCCCTTGAGCGCCTTCAGTTCGGGGAAGAGGCCGTCCACCACCCCGAGGCGGTCGGCCCACTCCAGCCCGATAGACGGACGGTCGGCCTTGAGGAGCAGCTTCTCGATCTCGCCCCAGATCCTCTCGGCGGGCAGATCGCGCAGATCAATCCGGCGGCACAGCTCGACCGTGCCGGGATCGATCGTGAACTCCAGCCGCGCCGCGAGCTGCACGGCCCGCAGCACCCGCAGGCTGTCCTCGACGAAGGTCGCAGGGTCGACCGCCCGCAGCGTCCGGGCGCGGAGATCGTCCTCGCCGCGCCACGGGTCGATCGTCTCGTCGGTGAGCGGGTCGTGCAGCATGGCGTTGACGGTGAAGTCGCGCCGCCGCGTCGCCTCCTCGAGGGAGAGGTCCGGATCGCCGAGCACCTTGAAGCCGCGGTGGCCGGGGGCGACCTTGGTGTCGCGGCGCGGCAGGCTGACGTCGATCGCCGCGGGCGGAGGGCCGCCCTCCGGCGGGGCGGACGGAGGGACCACCTTGTAGACGGCGAACGACTCGCCGACCAGCTTGACGGCGCCGAAACGCCCGAGGACCGGCACGAGCCGCTCCGGAGGCAGCCGGTAAACCTCCAGGTCGAACTCCTCCGCCTCGGGCAGCCCGCCGGCGTCCCGCAGGCGCAGGGAGACCAGGTCGCGCACCCAGCCCCCGACCAGGAAGGCGCGCCCGCCCGCCTCGCGCACCGCCATGGCGATGGCGACCACGCGGGGGTCGTTCGGAACCCGGCTCATGATCGCCAGTATAAGCGGCTGGCCGCGGCTTGACTCCAGGTCATCGAGCGCTACGTTTTGCTTGAGGGGGATCGGCCCGAACCGTCGGTGCTTTGACACGGATACGCATTCGTCAAACCGGTGCGGGCCCCTGGAGGGCGAGACCGTGTCGAGAGGGCCGGGCTGGCGCTCGTTCGGAGTCGCCGCACTGTGCGGCGGCCTCCTCGTGGCTGTCGCCGGCTGCCTCGAGGCGCCGCGAGAGCCGCTACGGGTGGGCGTCAACGCCTGGCCGCCGTTCGAGCTCCTCTACCTCGCCCGGGAGAAGGGGTTCTTCCGCGACGAAGGAGTCGAGGTCGACCTGATCGATTTCTCCTCCTACACCGGCATCCTGAGGTCCTACCACCAGGGGAACCTCGACGCCTTCTTCGCGACACTCAACGAGATCCTGATCGCGGAGAACTTCCAGGACCTGCCGGCGGTCGTGCTGGTGGCCGACTACTCCTACGGAGGGGACGCCCTGGTCGTGCGCGGCGGCCTCGAGAGCCTGGGACAGCTCCGCGGGAAGAAGATCGCCTTCGAGGAGTCGGCGCTCGGCTCCTACGTCCTCGAGCGGATCCTGGAGCTCGGCGGGCTGCGGACCGGCGAGGTGGTGGCGATCAACCGCCTCCCCGAAGAAGGGGAGCAGGACTTCCAGCGCGGCGCCGTGGATGCCGTGATCACCTACGAGCCGGGGCTCGGGCGCCTGCTGCGGGGGGAACCGGGAGCGCGGGCGATCTTCACCTCCCGCGACATCCCGGGCGAGATCGTGGACGTGCTGGTGCTGCGCCGCGCGGCGCTCCACGAGCGCGCCGCCGACGCCCGGCGGATGATGAAGGCCTGGTTCCGGGCCCTCGCCTACCTCAAGGAGAACCCGCATCAGGCTTCTGAGGTGATGGCCAAGCGACAGCGCGTCACCGTGGCCGAGTTCCTGGGCGGCCTCCGCGGCGCCCACATCCCCGACCTGGAGGAGAACCGCAGGCTGATGGGCTCCTCCGGGACGCCGGGGCCGCTGCACCAGACCGCCGCCAGGCTCGGCGAGTTCCTGGTGCGGCGCGGGCTGGCCAGGAAGACTGCCTCCGGGGCCGAGCTGCTCCATCACGCCCTCATCGAGTCGCTCTAGGCGGACCCCTTGCGGCGGCTCCTCTCGAGGTTCCCGACCTCCACGCTGATGGGGCTCGCCTTCACCATCCCGGCGCTGCTCATCGCCGGGGTCCTCCTCCACTACCACTCGCTCGTCGCGCGGACCTTCGTGGCGGAGGAAGGGGTGCGCTACGGCGAGATCCTGACCGACCAGCTCCTCAGCGCGGCGCAGCGCTTCCTGCGCCTCGGCTCGGTGGCGGCCGTCCAGGAGATGATCGAGGACACGGGGAGCAAGCGATCGGTGCTGGACGTCGCGCTCATCGGCAGCGACGGGACGGTGATCGCGAGCAACCGTCGCGACTGGATCGGCCAGAACGAGGCGGTGATCCCTGATGCCGCCTACCGCGAGGTGACGCTCGCCGCCCGCGCCACGCTGCAGCCGCAGCACCGGCTGGCGGACGGGGGGAAGCGGATCCTCCTGGTGTCCCCCCTGCTGATCCAGGGGACGAGCCCGATCCTGACAGGATCGCGTGGCACCCTCTATCTCAAGGTCGACCAGGCGAGGAAGCTGCGCGAGATCTACGCGGCGATCCTGCGGCGCGGCACCGTCTCGGCCTTCGCCATCCTGGGCATCAGCCTGCTCCTCCTGGTCTGGGTGCGCGCCATCCTGGCGCGCCCGATCCTCAGGGTCGCCTCCTTCCTGCGCGATTTCGCGGCGGGCGCGGCCGAGGCGCCGCCGCGGGTCGGCGGGACGCAGGAGGTGGCGCAGCTCGTGGAGGACGTCGGCCGGATGGCCGGCGACCTCCGGGCGAAGCAGGCGGCGCTCGTCGCCTCCGAGGAGCGCCACCGCAGCCTCCTCGAGGGCGCCTACGACGCCATCCTCACGGTCGACCCGGAGACCGGCCGGATCCTGGAGGCCAACGCGATGTTCTGCCGCCTCTTCGGCTACGACCCGCGGGAGGTCCGGTCCCTCGGGATGGGCGACCTGCACCCGGCGGCGGAACGGGAGAAGCTGATGAAGGCGTACCGGGAGGCGGCGGGGCTGGCGCACAAGGATTTCCATGATGTCCCCTGCCTGCGCAAGGACGGCGGGCGCTTCTTCGTCGACATCCGCGGCGGCCCGATCTCCCTGGAGAGCCGGACGGTCATGGAGTGGATCCTCCGCGATCGGACCGAGAGGCGGCGGCTCGAGGACCAGTTGCGCCAGGCGCAGAAGATGGAGAGCGTCGGCACCCTGGCGGGGGGGATGGCCCACGACTTCAATAACTTATTGACCGGCATCCTGGGGTACACGCGGCTCGTCCTCAAGCGCTTCAATCCGGACGACCCGGGCCGCAGGCACCTGGAGACGATCGAGCGCTCCGCGCTGCGCGCCGCCGAGCTGACGGCGCAGCTCCAGACCTTCAGCCGCCGGGCGGCCAGCCGCCCCGTCCGGGCCGATCTGAACGAGGTGATCGCGGGGGCCGTCGAGGCGCTGGGCGCGGACCTCCCGGAGAAGATCACGCTGGTCCACCGGCCCGCGAAGGACCTCCGCGCCACGGCGATCGACGCGGCGCAGATCCAGCAGACGCTTCAGAACCTGTGCTCCAACGCCCGCGAGGCGATGCCGGAAGGAGGGCGCCTGACCATCGAGACCGCCAACCGGACCCTCGGCAAGGAGGACTGCCGCGGCAACCTGGAGGCCCGTCCGGGGCGCTTCGTGACCCTCACCGTGAACGACACCGGCCGCGGCATCGATCCGGCCGTCCGCGGCCGCATCTTCGAGCCGTTCTTCACCACCAAGGATTCGGGCGTCGGGGCCGGGTTGGGCCTGGCAATGGTCTACGGGTCGGTCAAAGGGCACGACGGCTGGGTCGAGGTCTCGAGCGAGCCGGGCCGCGGTTCGCGATTCACGCTGTTTTTCCCCGAATGGGAACCGGCGGAGGCGGCGGCGCGCGTCGCCCTGGAATCCCCCGCGGCGGTCCTGGAGCGCCTCGCCGGGGTCGGTCCGGGGACGATGCCCGTGCTCCCGAAGATCGCGGGAGCGCCGGAGGCCACCGCAGCCGTTTCGTCCCCCGGCGCCTCCCGGACCGTCCTGGTGGTGGACGACGAGTCAACCGTTCTGGCGCTCGCCAGGGACATCCTCGAGATGAACGGCTATCGCGTCCTCACCGCGCGCAACGGGGAGGAGGCCGTGCGCGTCTACGGCGACAACCGCGGGGCGATCGATCTGGTGCTCCTCGACCTGACGATGCCCGTCATGGGCGGCAGGGAATGCCTCAAGCGGATTCTGGGCCTCGATCCCGGAGCGCGCGTGGTGGTCAGCAGCGGCTTCTCGGCCGAGAGCACGGTCGGCGAGGTCCTGCAGGAAGGGGCGCTGGATTTCGTCTCCAAGCCGTACGACATCGACGTCCTCGCCAGGGTGGTCCGCCAGGCGCTCGAGCGGCCACCCGGCGCCGTTGCCTCCCATCTGAACTGAACCCTGGCCCGCGTTCCTGTGTATGATGGCGCCTCCTTCGAGGACCGCCCATGCTGCAGGTCGGCCGCGGCGCCGTCATCTTCGGACTCGCCCTCTCTCTCGCTCTCGCCGGTCCGGTTGCGGCCGCGGCGGCCGCCGCGGCGGCACCGCCGGGCGGAGGGCCGGCGCGCCCGGTCGCCATCCGCTGCGGGCGAATCATCGACGGCGTGTCGGAGGAGGTCCTGGCGGGAGGGACGGTCCTCATCGAGGGGGAGCGGATCACCCGGGTCGGCCGGGAGGTCGCGCTCCCCGGGGGGGCGGAGGTCATCGATCTCTCCGATCACACCTGCCTGCCCGGCTTCATCGACTGCCACACCCACCTGACGGATCGCCCGGAGAGCGGCGGCGACGAAGCGGACCACCTGCGCCGCTCGGCGGCCGACGTGGCATTCAGGAGCATCGACAACGCCCGGCGGACGCTGGAGGCCGGCTTCACCACCGTGCGCGACGTCGGGACCTACCACGCCTTCACCGACGTGGCGCTCCGGGACGCCATCAACCGCGGGGACGTGGTCGGCCCGCGGATGCAGGTCGCGGGGTTCTACGTCACCATCCCGGGAGGCGGGGGCGAGCTCAACTCGTTCGCCCCGGAGATCCGCCTGCCGGAGCACCTGCGCTTCGGCGTCGCCAGCGGGCCGGACGAGATCCGCCGCGTGGTGCGCCAGGCGGTGCGGCAGAGGGTCGATCTGATCAAAGTGATCGCCTCCGGCGCCTTCCTGGCCCTGGGCAGCGTCCCCCAGGCGCCGGCGTTCACCGAGGAGGAGATCCGGGCGGCCGTGCGCGAAGCCGGCAAGGCCGGGCTGAAGGTCGCGGCGCACGCCCACGACGCGCTCTCGATCGTCGCGTCGGCCCGGGCCGGGGTCGCCTCGATCGATCATGGGACCTTCATCGACGCAGAGGCAATCCGCGCCGTCCTGAAGCACGGGACCTACGTGGTCGCCGATCTGATCAGCGGTCCCTGCATCAAGGAGGTGGGCCGGGAGCAGGGATGGCCCGAGGAATACATCCGGAAGCAGGAGGAGTCCGAGACGATCTGGCCGGAGAGCATCCGGAAGGCGCAGCGCGCCGGGGTCCGGATCGCTTTCGGCACCGACGCGGCGGTCTGCCCGCACGGCGCCAACGCCCGCCAGTTCCCCCTCATGGTCGAGTGGATCGGCATGACGCCGATGCAGGCGATCCGGTCGGCGACCTCGGTCGCCGCCGCCCTGATGGGATGGGAGGACCGGGTCGGGAGCCTGGCGCCGGGGCGGTTCGCCGACCTGGTGGCGGTGCCGGCCGACCCGCTGCGCGACCTGCGCGTCCTCGCGTCGATCCCGTTCGTCATGAAGGGGGGGCGGGTGATCAAGGACGCCCGCCCGGGCCGGACGCCTGGGAACGAGGCTGCGCAATTCTGTGAATCCCGGAGCAACTAGCGCCTGGGCGACTTCGACCTTCGTCGTGCGGTTCTTTCCCGCGATGCCGAGGCGCACCTGCTCGGGCGAAAGCTCAACGACTTCGAGCCCCGGTTCCTTGGACTGTTCGTGCAGTTCCTGCGCGATCGTCGAGAGCACAGCGCGATACGGGCGCGCGATACGGGCTCTTGACACCGGGAAATAGATCGTGTTAGACGAAGACGCAGTGACTTCTACGAGATACGGGCACTCCCAACTACGCCTCGGAGATTGACTTGTCGTCAAGGCCTCACGGACACCACCCAAGTCTGCTGTCTCCCAACAACCATCGCGGGGCTCGCCACCTCGTGTTGCCGGCTTTAGGCCTGCTGTGCGGACTCATGGGAGACAGCCTGGCACATGATCAGATCGTCCACCAAGACATTGCCCTTCGAGCCGCGACGTTGGTCTGGCCGGGACAGTATGCTGCTGGAAGTCCTGGGGAAGTAGGGATCTGGCAGGAGTTCCGGCGCTACCTCGGCCAAAACTGGAACTCTGAGAACGACGCCGACCCCAGGTCTGGCAGCTACGTTGTCGAGGGGGCGCATGAGGAAGACACGTACGATCCCCTCCTCGACACTACCCTACCGACTCTGTTCTGCAGTCACTTCTGGGACCCAGACCGTCCGGATGATTCGCTGACCGGCCTCTCGTCCTGCCCTGGTACCCTTCCTTACGAAGCTTCTCTCTACGATGCCGAGCTCTATTGGCTCGGCTTTCCTGGCGGATACTATCACGGAGAAGTAATCTCAGCTTTCCCAAGCCTCAATCAACTCTATTCAGACATTAGCAGGAGACACCTTGCTTACTATTTTCTTGGGCGCATTGCTCATCTCTTGGCCGACTCCACGGTACCTGCCCATGTCCTAGACGATAACCACGCCAAGCCTTTCGACTCTGACTGCGTAATCGACGCCGACTATTACGAAGGCTTTACGCGTGATACCTACTCCAGTTGGCCGGCCACTGGCCCTGCCGCCAACGCGAGTGATCTCAGGACTCTTTTCAAGGAACTCGGACAGCGAACACAGTATTTCCCATCCGATGGCTGCGTATGCCGGAACTGCGATCCCCCAGACCAATTGTCCTGTCCGGACCGACTCGGCAATACTGTCGACGAGAACGGTGCCTCATTACAGCACCTTTTCGTGGCTTGGCCTGCCGTAGGGCAGGGCCAGCCTATCGATCCGTACCAGATCGTTTGCGGTCCTGCAACTCCCGCCTCCCTTGATCACAGCGAGCTGTTCCTCATCGCAGACAAGCTCATGCCTCTGGCCTTTCGATACACTGCGGGCCTCTACAAGCTCTTCTGGAAATCCGTCCATCCACCAGTCAATTCGTTAGCGGGCCGTGTTGTGGGCAATCTGCCAACATTGCAATGGAATCCCCCCGCAGCCGGAGTCCAGCCGACCTTTTATCGCATCTATCGTAGGGAAGATTCTCCCTTTCCTTCAGAAGAGGCACCTCCCGCCGGGACATACCTGATAGCGGACAACGTCACGAACACACAGTTTGTTGACCCCGCCCCGCCACCCGCTGGTGCTTACTACATGGTCACCGCTGTCGAGGCTGTAACCTATCCCGACACCAGTGTGGGCCAAAACGAGTCCTTGGCTTCTGATTCAGTCTTCGTCGGTGCGTGCAACCCGTCCTCGCCCGAGTTCTGCGACGGTCGTGACAACGATTGCGATGGCTTGATCGATGAAGTGGTTGACGCACAGGGCAGTGTCCCTCCTGAATACTGGGATGCGCAATCCCTTCCTTCGGCGGCCCATATCGTGGCCGACATCTGGTCCTCTGCCACTGGCGATGTTTATGCCGTTGGCCAGTCAGGTGGCTCGCAGGGATTCATTTACCATTGGGACGGGACGTCCTGGCGATCTATACCCGAGGTTGAAGTCGCCGACGGGTTCTATTCAATCTGGGGTGCCACCTCCTCTGATATTTACGCTGTCGGCGCGTTGGGCAGGATCTTTCACTATGATGGCAGCACCTGGTCCGAGGAGATTCATCCTGCAGGATCGAGACACCTTCGGAGCGTATGGGGAGTTTCTCCGAATGACGTGTACGTGGTCGGAGATCGGGGCACCATACTTCGCAACGCCACCGGCTCGTGGAACATCCTCCCCTTCACCAATCTCGATGCCTCCCTTCACGTTGTCTGGGCATCATCCTCAACTTGCGTCTATGTGGCCGGTGTATCCTCCTCGGGCGGTGGTATCGGGATCCATCGCTTCGATGGAACTCGATGGCGTTCACCGATCGATGCTCCTGGTGAGATCACGGGCCTCTGGGGCACCGCTTGCAACGACTTTTTCGCAGTCGGAAATCTTACTCAGACTGACGGCGTTATCTATCATTGCACTGATACTCGCTGCGAGCGAATCTGCATTGGTGCCGATCGAGTTTCTCAGATCTGGTCAGTGTCTGGGAGCGGAGACGCCGTCTACGTAGCAGGTTACAATGCAACCGTCGCCTACATAGACGGGTCCTCTTGCAGGACCTTGAGTATTGGAGATGGGAGTAACAGCTTCCTCTACGGTCTCTGGGCAAGTAGCCCCTGCAACGTCTATACCGGTGGCGTCAGCACACTTTTTAACTCGCGCTGCTCATGTATTGACTCCGACGGCGACGGCGTTGCCCCCCCGGGTGACTGCTCTGACAGTGATCCCACACGGTTTCCAGGAGCACCCGAGCTCTGCGATCGGCTCGACAACGACTGTGACGGAGTGGCTGACGACGGGCATGACAAAGATCTTGACGGCATCGTTGACTGCCTCGACATATGCCCAATGGACTACAACCCTGATCAAGTCGCCACGGCTTACGTCACGAACCAGACTTCGCCCCTTCTGGCTATCGACATCCTGACGGGCACCCGGGTTGTCTTAGGTCTCGACCCCTTCTCAAAATACCATGGCGTTTCCCTCTCGCAGGCCTTCGACACTGCTTATGTCACCGACGGTGTGCGCATTTTCCAACTCGATCTGGCCACGCATGCGAACACCGTCGTTGGCTCAACGGACGTCTTCAGCCTGCGCGGCCTTGCGGAGCACGAGGGGAGGAAAGTGCTTGCAGTGGATTTCAACAGCGGGGTTGTCGTAGAGGTTGACCCTCGTGACAGTAGCGTCCACGCGGTTGCTTCTGGCCTGCTCAATCCATGGGCGATAGCCTCGATGGATGACGGGCACGCCCTAGTGTCAGAAATCTATGAAGGCAACCTGAGTAGAGTAGATTTGAAAACGGGGCAAGTAGAGGTTATTCAGCGCGGGCTCGTCCTACCCGTGGGGATCGCCGTCGATACCGCACAAGCGATCACGTACTTGGCTGAGGCAGGGAGTGGGAGAATCCTTGAGGTGAAGTTCAATCCAGTTGCGGTGTCACCTATCGTCTCGGGTTTGGATACGCCTGTAGGGATAGGTCTTGATCGAGGAGGTCGAAGTGCTTTCGTCACGGAGTACAATGCAGGACGGCTCGCGAAAGTCGATCTTTCCACCGGAACGACCATCCCTGTGGCTAGTGAATTGAGTTATCCCGACGGCGTCGTCGTTACAACCGACATCATCCTCAAGGTTTTTGGCTCCGAGAACACTGTGTTGGTTTGGCAGACGGTCCCTCAGAGCATAAGCTACGATGTCGTGCGCGGTGATCTGCATCAATTGTATTACGATGGAGTCAACGTGCATCTGGGTGAAATCACCTGCCTCGAGGATGATTCCCTCGATACAACCACGGGGGCGGGAACGGAGCCTGCGCGAGTTGATAGTGACGTTCCTCCCCTAGGTGAGGGTTTCTTCTATCTCGTCCGACACAACGATGGTAGGAATGCTGCGACATACGGGTATGCCGCACCGTGTACAATCAAGCGAGTCGTTGACGCTGGTGATTGCACACAGTAGTTGACAGGTACTTTCTGAGCCAACAAAGGCGTCCCTACTCCGATACATGTGGTCTTTCGATCCAAGGACGACATGCGGCGAACATCCATACGGCAGGCCGGCGGCAGTTCCGGGGCGGCCCGGGAATCGGATGGACTTTCTGTGGGCAGCCGCAAATCCTCGCCCGACAACGTACGGCCTACGGGCCCTAAAACCGCCTCTTCGCAAGCGGCCGACAGTTCGTACAAGCCAGACCTGACCCGGTTGGCACGGATTAGCGATGTGGTGAGGGATAGCGGACCGAGCGACGGGCCAGGCGGCCGCGATTCCGCCCGGGAGCAGTTCCGCGATCCGCGCCGGCTTCCAGCCGCCGGCCAGCTTTTCCGTGGCCGAAGAGAACCTCGGAAGCGGCGACCTGATCGAGCACTTGGCGATGGCCGATCCGCCACGCCAGGACGATCCCCCATTTCCCCGAGGTGCGGCGGCGCTTCGTCCTGCTCCTGCACGACTGCATCGCCCAGCTCGCCGATCCGATCCCGCCGCGCACAGTCGAGCGGGCGCGTCGCGTCGTCGATTTCCACCCACTCTTCAAAGATCGTTCTGTTTCAACGCCTGCAGCAGCACCCGCGTTCGTTCCTTCTGCGTCAAGTGCGCGATTGTGCCCCGAGGGCCGGAGCAAGATCGTCTTCGATCGTTTCCACATCGTGCGGTATGCGCCCGCAGCGTCTGGAGCACCCGGCGCCGGAAAAGCTCCTCGGACATGCCGGCTGGTGGCAGGGCGAGCGGCGTGAACGCCCCCCCTCGCGATCGAGAACGCCTCCCGTGACCAGCGGGTGAAGGTGTGGCTGCCAGTAGGCCAGATCCCCGTAGGTCTGGATCGAGACCACCATCCCAGGAACGGTGTGCCAGTCCTGAAGCTCCGCACCGTACAGGTGGTGGCGGCCCGCCGCCCCACGAGGATGACGCAACCCCACGGTATCCAAGGCTCGCGCAGAAGAGCGTCAGGTTGACGATCACGCCAGCCCCTTGTAGAATCGTGGCCTCTCGAACACCTTCAGGACCTACATTCCGCACTTCGAGCCCGCGTTATCGCGGGCATTTCGGGAGCCTTCCTGAGGGCCGGAAGGCTCTCTCGGGAACACCGAGGAGGCTGAGGATCTGCCGCTGCAGGTCGGTGAG
>JACQRS010000056.1 GCA_016206385.1 Candidatus Rokuibacteriota bacterium
GCCGCCCCGGTCTACCACAGCCATCCGCACCGCGACGAGGAGTTCGACCTGCCCGCCCGCATGCGCGAGCAGGCGGTGCTCGCGATGGAAAATCTCAAGAAGACCCTGGAGGCCGCGGGCTGCTCGCTCGCGGATCTCGTCGCCGCGACCCGCTATCTCACCAACGTCGCCGAGCAGGACGAGCTCAACTCGGTCTGGGCCGCGTACCTCGGCCCCCACCTGCCGACGACCACCACCGTCGAGGTCTCGCGCCTGGCGACCCATCCCCGCTGCAAGCTCGAGATCAGCGCGATCGCTGTGGCCGACGAGGCCTGAGGGCAGCGTGGCGGTGATGACCCTCGAGCAGCGGGTTCTCGGCGCAGTGGAGGCCGCGCAGTCGGACGTGGTGCGGCTCCTTGCGGAGCTGGTGCGCTTTGAGACCGACAACCCGCCGGGCGGCAACGAAGGGCCCGCCCAGCGCTGGATGGCGGAGCGGATGCGGCAGCTGGATCTGGAGGTGGACCTCTTCGACGCGCTGCCCGGGCGTCCCAACGCTGTCGGCGTCCTGAAAGGGACCGGTGGCGGGCACTCCCTCATTCTCAACGGCCACATGGACGTGGCCGAGGTGCGCCAGCGGGAGACGTGGAGGCGGGATCCCTTCGAGCCCATCGTCGAGGGGCGGACCATGTACGGGCGCGGTACTTCCGATATGAAGTCCGCGCTCGCGGCCTACCTGTTTGTCCTGCAGCAGCTCCACGCTGCGGGGGTGCGCCTCCGGGGCGACGTCATCATCGAGAGCGTGATGGGGGAGGAGGCCGGTGAGCCGGGCACCCGGAGCTGCACCGAGCGGGGCTACCGGGCGGACTTCGCCATCGTCGGGGAAGCCACCCGCGCCCGGCAGGTGCTGGCCGCGGTGGGCACGATGAACCTGCGCATCACGATCAAGAGCCCATACACGCTGCACCTGCATGCGCGGCGCCTGGCGCTCCATGCCGGCGGCGGCCTCGAGGGGGCCAACTGTCTGGAGAAGATGGCGACCCGGATCGTTCCCGCGCTCAACGAGCTGGAGCGGGAGTGGGCGGTCTTCAAGCGCCATCCGGTGATTCCGCCGGCACAGACCTTGATCAACCCCTTCGCCATCCGGGGCGGCGGCAATCCGTTCTTCATGCCGGACGAGTGCGCGCTGCACGTGATCGTGGTGTACCTGCCCAACGAGTCCCGCGACGAGGTCCGCCAGCAGGTGGAGGAGCAGATCCGGCGGGCCGCCGAGCTGGATCCCTGGCTCAGAAAGTATCCGCCGGAGCTGGAGTGGCAACCGGCCGAATACCCCATCGCGTTCCTCCCCTCGGACGTGGATCCCGGGCACCCCGGCGTGCGTACGCTGCTGGAGGCCGGTCGGGAGGCGCTGGGCGAGCCCGTCGAGGTCGGAGGCGGACGCGGCGCCATCTGCGATTCGGGCTGGATCGCCGAGGGCGGGACGCCGACGGTGGTCTGGGGGCCCGGAGACATCTACTGGGCCCACCGCGTGGACGAGCGGGTGAACCTGGACGACGTGGTGGCGTACGCCAGGGCGCTCGCGCTGTTCCTGCTCCGCTGGTGCGGCGTCGCGTGAGCCTCGTCGTGTTCGAGCGCGCACCCACGCCTTCGGCGCGGGTACCCGGCCCGCGCAACCGAGTCCTGGGGGGAGGGTTCGGAAGGAGGGCGGAGCCCCCCTCCGAGCAAAAGGAGGATGCTCGATGATCCCGAGAGAACGAATCGACTACTCGCCCGTCGTCAGTCGTCCACCGCTGCGGTTGCCCGAGGGCGCTCGTCTGGTGGTCTGGCCCGTGCTCGCACTCGAAGAGTGGGACATCTCTCGACCGATGGCGCGCACGGTCATCCCGCCGCCCCAGGGCCAGACCCTGGTGCCCGATGTCCCCAACTGGACCTGGCACGAGTACGGGATGCGCGTCGGCTTCTGGCGTTTGAGGCACGTGTACGACGGCCTGGGCATCTCCCCCACGGTCACGCTGAACGCGAGGGTCTGCGAGACGTACCCCCAGGTGGTCGAGGCGTGCCTGAAGAGCAACTGGGAGCTGAACGCCCACAGCTTCGAGCAGATCCCGATGCATCGGCTCGAGGACGAGCGGGCCGTGATCAAGCGGACCATCGATACCATCGAACACCTCTCGGGCAAGCGACCGCGCGGCTGGTTCGGGCCCGGACTGACCCAGACCTACGATACGCTCGACTACCTGGCGGAAGCGGGGATCGAGTACATTGGGGACTGGGTGCTGGACGATGAGCCCGTGACCATCCGCACCACGTCGCGTCCGATCGTGGCGCTCCCGTACAACTTCGAGATCCACGACATCGTGATGATGGCGCTCCAGCATCACCCATCCGACGTGCTCTACCACCGGGCGCTGGATCACTTCGAGTGCCTGTACGAGGAGAGCGCCGAGCGGCCCAAGATCATGGCGATCGCGTGTCACCCCTATCTCTCGGGCGTGCCCCACCGCATCCGCCATGTCCAGAGAGCGTTCGAGGCCATCCTGGGCCGCAAGGGAGTCGTCGCCTGGAACGGCGAACGCATCCTCGACTGGTACCTCTCCCAGCGCCCCCTCTAGCGGAGCGCCTCGGGAAGCCCCGCGCGAGGCTCTCGCGATGGCGGTCTCGGTCGAGCCCGGCGTCATCCGCGTCAACGGCGTCCGGCTGCACTTCCTGGTGGCCGGCTCGGGGCCGCCGATGGTGCTCCTCCACGGCTGGCCGCAGACGTCCTTCGCGTGGCGGAAGGTCATCCCGGCGTTGGCGGAGCGGTTTAAGGTGGTGGCGCCGGACTTGCGTGGTCTCGGGCACTCCGACAAGCCGGCGTCGGGCTACGACATGCGGACCGTTGCCACCGACATCCGCGAGCTAGTACGCGCCTTGGGCCTCGAGCCGCCGTAC
>JACQRS010000062.1 GCA_016206385.1 Candidatus Rokuibacteriota bacterium
ACCTTGGGCGGGACCTCGACCATCCAGAGAAGCTCGAATATCCCCGCGCGGAGGATGATCCGGTCCACCACCGCCATCCGCTCCAGCTCCCAGTGCTCGGCGTACTGGGTGATGAGCTCGTCGATCTTCGCCTGGTGGAGCTTGGTGCCCCTGACCAGGGTGTCGGCGAAGCTCCGCACCTCGTCGTCGACGGGGTGCCGGCCCCAGAACTCCGGCAGGTGCGGACCGGCATCGCCCTCGCCGCGGAGGTCCAGCTGGTAGAGCAGCTGGAGCGCCAGTTCCCGGGCCTTGCGTCGCTTTCCCATCGCTCAGCGTCGTCCGGCGCCGGTGCCCGTGCCACGGCGACCGGGGCCGGTTCGGGTGTGGCGGGCGGCCCACTCGGCCATCTCCAGGGCGGCGAGCGCCGCTTCCTCCCCCCGGTTTCCCACGGCTCCGCCGGCCCGCTCCCGCGCCTGCTCCTCGTTCAGTGCGGTGACCACGCCGAAGGAGATCGGGACCCCCGTGGTCATGGCGGCCTGCCGGATCCCCGCGGCGGCCTCGCGGGCCACGTGGTCGAAATGCGGGGTCTCGCCCTTGATCACTGCCCCCAGGCACACGAGCGCTCTGAAGCGGCCGGATCGCGCCAGGAGGAGCGCCGCCTGGGGGAGCTCGAATGCGCCGGGGACCCAGTGCACCTCGACGGCCTCCGGGGGAACCCCTCGGTCCCTCAAGGCTTCCAGGGCTCCGTCCAGGAGCCGCTTGGAGATGGCCTCGTTGAAGCGGCCCACGACAATCCCCAGGCGGCGGGCCCCGCGCGCACCCGAGACCGGGCTCTTCGGGCCCCTGCCAGCCATCAGCGCGCCCGTTCCTGGGAGAGCGAGGAAAGGAGGTGTCCCAGCTTGGTCTGCTTGGTCTCCAGGTACCGCCGGTTCGCCTCCGTCGGGGTAATCTCGATGGGCACGCGCTCCACCATTGTGAGCCCGTACCCTTCAAGCCCCACGATCTTCTTCGGGTTGTTGGTCAGGAGCCGCATCTGTCGAACGCCGAGGTCCACCAGGATCTGGGCGCCGATCCCGTAGTCCCGCAAGTCGGCCCTGAAGCCCAGGGCAAGGTTCGCCTCCACCGTATCCTTGCCCTGGTCCTGAAGCTCGTAGGCTCGCATCTTGTTCACGAGTCCGATCCCGCGCCCCTCCTGCCGCATGTACACGAAGACCCCACGCCCGTCCGTCTGGATGATGGTCAGGGCCTTCTCGAGCTGGGAGCCGCAGTCGCAGCGCATCGAGTGAAACACGTCGCCGGTGAGACACTCGGAGTGGACCCGGACGAGCACCGGCCTTGCGTCGGCCATTTCCCCGAGCACGAGGGCGAGCGGCACCCGGCTGTCCACGGTGGTCTCGTAGGCGATGGCGGTGAAATCCCCGAACGGCGTGGGAAGCCGGGTGGTGGCCACACGGCGCACCAGCTTCTCCTTGGTGATCCGGTACTCGATGAGGTCCTTGATGGTAATGACCTTCAGGCCGTGGGTCCGGGCCAGCTCGAGGAGCTGGGGGACGCGCGCCATCTTGCCGTCCTCGTCCATCACCTCGCAGATGACCCCCGCCGTGGCAAAGCCCGCCAGCCGCGCCAGGTCAACGGCGGCCTCAGTGTGACCCGCGCGTCTGAGCACGCCGCCGGGCATGGCCCGGAGCGGCAGGATATGGCCGGGCCGCGTCAGGTCCTCGGGGCGGGAGCCGGGATCCACCAGCGTCTTAATGGTCACGGCGCGGTCGTACGCCGAGGTACCGGTGGTTACGCCCTTCTTGGCGTCCACGGTCACGGTGAAGGCGGTCCCCATGGGAGCGGTGTTGTCAGAGACCATCATGGAGATGCGGAGCGCATCCAGCCGCTCCCCGACCATCGGGACGCAGATGAGCCCGCGCCCGTGCTTGGTCATGAAGTTCACGGCTTCAGGGGTCGCCTTCTCGGCGGCCATGAGGAGGTCGCCCTCATTCTCCCGATCCTCGTCGTCCACCACGATGAGGATCCGGCCCGTGCGGATCTCCTGGATGGCGCTCTCGACGGAAGCGAACTCCCGCTCGGTCATCGGGCATCCTCGGGCTTCAGGTAGGGGCTGGTTTCGAGGAAGCGAAAGAGATACTTGCCGATCACGTCCATCTCCAGGTTCACCCGGGCGCCGACCCCGCGCGCCCCAAGCGTCGTCACCGCCAGCGTGTGGGGGATCACCATCACCTCGAAGCTTCCCCGGGTGACTTCGGCGACGGTGAGGCTCACCCCGTCCACAGCCACCGATCCTCTCGGGATCAGGTGGCGCTCGAGGCACGGGTCCGGCACCGCGATCCTCATCCTGACCGTGTCTCCCTCCCGAACCGCCGCAGCGACCGTGCCCACGCCATCGGCATGGCCCAGGAGCAGGTGCCCGCCCACGGGCGCCCCCAGGCGGAGCGGCCGCTCGAGGTTCACCTGATCGCCGGCGACCAGCTCACCGAGCGTGCTCACCCGTAAAGTCTCGGGGCCGAGGTCAAAGGCGAGCGACCCACCGCCCCGCTCCACCACGGTGAGGCAGACCCCGTTGACTGCCAGGCTCGCCCCCGGCTCGCTTGCTTCGAGCACGCGCCCCGCCTTCACGGTAAGCCGCCAGGCACCCGCACCCCTGGCCAGCTCCACCACCTCGCCCAGTTCCTCGACGATCCCGGTAAACATTTTACTGCGGTTCCAGATCCCCTTCGATGAGGAGATCCTCGCCCAAGCGCTCCACCGTCATCCGCCGCAGGCGGAACGCCTCTTTCAGGCTTCGCCCCCGTCCTCCCACCAGGCCCCGTGCGCCGGCGCCTCCCAGAAGGAGCGGGGCCACAAAGAGGGAAACCCGGTCCACGAGGCCGGCTTCCAGGAAGGCGGCATTCAACTCCCCTCCTCCCTCGAGAAGGAGGGAGACCACCTCCCGTTCGGCCAGGGCGCCGAGCAACGCCGCCAGATCGACCCGGCCGTCGCGCGCCGGAAGCCGCAGCACGGTCACACCCCTCGCCTCCAGACTCCTCACGCGATCCTGGGAGGCGGACTCGGTGACGGCGATCAGGGCGCGGTCGGGACGACCAGCGGTGAGGACGCGAGCCGTCAGAGGCGTACGCGCCCGGCTGTCAACCACCACTCGAAACGGCTCCCGCGGCCACGGCTCAGGAAGCCTCACGGTGAGGAGCGGATCGTCCGCGAGCACGGTGCCGATCCCGACAGCGATGGCATCGGCGCGCCTCCGGAGCCGGTGGGCGGCTTGCCGAGCCGGCTCTCCGGTGATCCAGCGCGAGGTCATGTCCCAGGCGGCGATCTTGCCGTCCAGGCTGAGCGCGCCCTTGAGCGTCACGAACGGACGGCGCTCCAGCACGAAGGTGAAGAACGGCCGGTTGAGCTCTCGGGCCTCGGTCTCCAGGAGCCCCACGTTCACCTCCGCCCCGGCTCCCCTGAGCGCCTCGATCCCGCGGCCGTTGACCTTCGGGTTCGGGTCGGCAACCGCCACGACGACCCGGCTGATTCCGGCCGCCAGAACCACCGGCACGCACGGGCCGGTTCGTCCGTGATGGACGCACGGCTCGAGCGTCACATAGAGCGTCGCGCCGCGGGCTCTGGCGCCGGCGGCCTCGAGCGCCTCGACCTCGGCATGGGGAGCTCCCGCCTCCCGATGGTAGCCCTCAGCCACCACCGTTCCGTCTCTCCCCACGACGGCGCCGACCAGCGGGTTGGGCGACGTGAGCCCTTCGGCTCGAGAGGCCAGCTCAAGGGCCCTCAGCATGAACGCGCGATCCTCAGGGGCCGAAATGTGAGACATCTCCTCTCACTCGGGCAGCAGGGCCGAGACAAAGGCTTTGGGGTCGAAGGGCTGCAGATCCTCACTCCCCTCCCCGGTGCCGACCAGCTTGATGGGAAGCCCCAGCTCCTGGTGGATCCTGACCACGATGCCACCCCGCGCGGTCCCATCCAGCTTGGTGAGCACGACGCCGGTGAGCCCCACGTGAGCCGAGAAGAGCTTGGCCTGGGCGAGCCCGTTCTGCCCGGTGGGCGCATCCAGCACCATGAGCCGCTCGTGCGGTGCACCGGGCAGCTGCTTGGCCGCCACGCGGGTAAGCTTGGCCAGCTCCTCCATCAGCGGCTGCTTGGTGTGGAGCCGGCCCGCGGTGTCCACGATCAGCACATCCACCTTCCGGGCCATCGCCGCCTTGACGGCGTCGAACACGACGGCCCCCGGGTCAGCGCCCGCGGCCTGGTGGATCACGGAAACGCCGACGCGCTCACCCCAGACCTGGAGCTGCTCGATGCCGGCAGCGCGAAAGGTGTCGGCGGCGGCGAGGAGCACGGTTTTGCCGCGGGCTTTGAGGGCAGCGGCGAGCTTGCCGCAGGTGGTGGTCTTCCCCGAGCCGTTGACGCCGAGGACAAAGAGGACCGACGGGGTGTGGCTCAGGTCCAGCGGCCGAGCTGCCGGCTCCAGGGTCTCCAGGAGCAGCCGGCGCAGCACGTCCCTGACGTCCTCGGGCGAGGTCACCCGCCCCGCCCGAAGTTCCTCTCGGAGCCGCTCAGTGAAGTGGCGCGCGGTGGCGGGCCCCAGATCGGCAGCGAGCAGAAGCTCCTCCAGCTCCTCGAGGAACCGTTCGTCCACGGCCCGGCGTGAAAGGAGCGTCGCCAGCCCGTCGTGGAGGAGGCGCTGGGAGCGGCCGAGCCCCTGACGCAGCCGATCGGCGACGGCAGCGACCCAGCTCACGGCTTCGACGCCTCCGCGTCCCGGGGGAGGACCAGCTCGCGGATGACCGTGCCTTTGTTGCCGAGGGGCGGGATCGGCCGACCGTTGAGCTCCAGGCTGACGCCGCCTGCGTTGCCGATGGTGACGACGAAACGCTTTGTCGAGGTCCACTCGCGCGTGGCGCCGGCCGGGAGCAGCTCCTGCACGACCTGGCCGTCGTCTGTCTGGACGCTGATCCAGGTGGGCTCGCTGGCGCGGGCCACTAACCGGGAGGGCCCCGCCTCCGCAGCTCTGGCCGGTTGCTCAGCGGGTGGCACGGCCTGAGGGGTCGCGGCCGGAGCGGAGGGCGCAGCCGCCGGCGGCGGGCTGGCGACTTTGGGGCGGCGGCTCTGGAGTGCCAGCGTCAGCACGAAGAGGCTGAGCCCGAGGACGATCAGGAGCACGAGGCTGATCAGGACCGGGCTTCGCCATCGGGAGTCCTGGGTCCGAGCGAGCGTCACGGGAGGCACCGGTGTGAGAGACTCGCCGATGATCTCGCGATACCGCGCGAGCGCCTCGTCAGGCGGCTCGTTCAGGACCTGGCAGTAGGCCCGGATGAATCCCTTCGTGAAGGCCGGGGCGGGGAGATGATTGAGAGAGTCAGCCTCGAGCGCCTCCAGGTAGCGTTGCCCCACTCGGGTCGTGCGCGCCACCTCCGCCAGGGAGAGCCCTCTGGCCTGCCGAAGCTCACGGAGGTATGGGCCAAGCGAGTGCATGGGTCACCAAGGGAAGTCTAATCCAGAGGCGGGCAGAAAATCAACGCGCGAGAGGATTTACGCTGCGGAACCGGCGAGCGTGACTGACACGAGGGTGGAGAGCCCGGGCTCCTCCATGGTGATGCCGTACAGGAGGTCGGCCGCCTCCATGGTCTTCCGGTTGTGGGTGATCACCATGAACTGGGTCTCGCGGCCCAGCTCGCGAAGGACGCGAAGGAATCGATGGATGTTGGCGTCGTCCAAGGGGGCGTCCACCTCGTCGAGCACGCAGAACGGGCTCGGGCGGTAGTAGAAGATGGCGAAGAGGAGGGCGAGACCGGTGAGCGCCTTCTCGCCGCCCGAGAGGAGCGCCACCGACTGGAGGCGCTTCCCCCTGGGCTGGGCCATGAGGTCCACCCCGGTCTCGAGCACGTCGTCCTCCCCTCCCTCGGGGGGGATCAGCCGGAGCTCGGCGCGGCCCCCCTCGAAGAGACGGGCGAAGAGCTCGCCAAAGTGGCGGTTGATGGCCTCAAAGGCCTCCTGGAAGCGCTGCTGGGCCGTACGCGTCATTCCCCGGAGCGCCTTTTCCAGGTCCTTGATCGACGCGAGCAGGTCGTCGTGCTGAGTGCGGAGGAAGGTGAGGCGCTCCTCCAGCTCCCGGTACTCCTCATCGGCCACAAGGTTCACAGCTCCCATGGCCCGGAGCTTTGCCTCCAGCTCAACGAGCCGCGCGCGCACCTCTTCCAGGTTCCGCTGGGGATCGTGCTGCTGGGCCAGGCCCTCGGGCTCCACCCCGAAGCTCCGGCGGGCTTCCTGCTCCAGCTCCTCCCGGCGAACGCGTCCTTCCGTCGCCTCCAGCTCCGCGGCGTGGAGCGCGTCCAGGGACTGGCGAAGCTCCTGCTCGGCCGCGCGAACCAGCGTTTCGAGCTCCCGGAGCCCGTCGAGGAGTGCCTGGTGGTGCTCGGCCACCGCCCGCTCATCGGCTTCCAGCCTGTCGCGCGTGGCCGCCGCGGCGCGCGCCCGTTCATCCGTCCGGTCGCGCTCGCGCTCGAGCTCGGCGCTCCGGTCGGCCAGCTGTCGGCGGCGCTCCCCTGACCCCGCGAGCCGGGTGGCCAGATCACGTTCCGCGTCCTCCAGGTGGCTCAGCTCCCGCTTCAACGCCTCCGCCCGCTCTCCCAGCGACGTCAAGGCGACCTGGCTTGACGTCAACGCCTGGCTGAGCCGGGCCTCGTCGCCCTCAAGCCGCTCCATGGCTTCCCGGAGCTCGGCCGAGGAGCGCTCCAGGGATTCCTCCGTTCGACGCGCCGCGTCCAGCTCCCGCTCCAGACTCTCCGCGGCCCGCCGCGTCTCGGTGGCCTCGGCAAGGAGCTGGCGCGCCTCGGCGGCCAGCGTCTCGCGATGCTGGTTCAACCGCTCCGCCTCGCGGTCCAGCTGCTCCCGGTCCTTCTCGCCGGCGAGACGCCGAACCTCTGCTTCCTGAATCGACTGGAGCACCGCTGCCTGGCGGGACCTGAGCGCTTGGAGGTCGGCCTCCAGGCGATCGAGCCGCGACCGGGCCAGCCCCAGCTCGCGCTCCAGGCGATCCCGCTCCGCCCTCGTCTCGCGGATCGCCCGCTTCCTGCCGATCAGCGAGCTCTCTGGCACGCTGCCGTTCCGTCGGCCGCCGGAAAGGCGCCCGGACGCCGAGAGCACCTCTCCCGCGAGCGTCACGTACCTGGCCGGGCGTCCGTTGCGGCGCCAGAGCGTCTCGGCTTCACCCAGATGCGAGACCACCGCCACACGGCCGAGAAGGTA
>JACQRS010000064.1 GCA_016206385.1 Candidatus Rokuibacteriota bacterium
ACCTGCGGCACCACGCTCTCGTCGTAGCCGACGATCCCGGGGAAGAGGGGCTCGTTCTCCCGGAGCCGCGCGATCAGGTTGTCGCGCAGCTCCTGCTTGACCGACTTCGTCCGCCAGCCCCTCTGCCGCAGCTCTCCGACCGTGCGCGCCTTCATCTCGCCTATTCTGCTCGAAGTCCGCAGCGATGACAACCCCGACTCAGCCCGCGGGCCGTCGCGCGAGCCAGAGGAGGACGAAGGTCACCGGCGACGCCACCAGCGCGGGGTACGCGAGGAGGATCTGAGCCCACCGCGCGGCTGGGGTCACGAACTGCCCTGCGGCAGCCAGCACCAGGAACAGTGAAAGGCCGGTCCACGCCGCCACACGTGTGGCGAGGGGACGCTCGCGTGAGGGACCGGCCAAGGTCAAGGGGGCGAGGGTCGAGGCGCCGAGGCCGAACCCGGTCAGGAGCACGCTCCACGGGTCGAGAGGCCAGTAGGTCCCCAGCGCCGAGACCGCCAGCATGGCCCCCCAGAGCCCCACGTTCCTTTCCTCGGTCGCGCGCCGGGCCAAGAGGCCCCTGAGCCCCGCAGCGCTGGCGAGGAGGGCGAAGCACCCGCCAACGAGGGCGAGGTCGCCCAGCGTTGGCCCCCAAGCGCTGCCCCGCAGCGCCAGGGCTGGAAGCTCGAAAAGCTTCTCCGGAGTGACCCCACCGAGAAAGAGCTCGGGGGCGAGGAACGCGATGTAGGTTGCCCAGCCGAGCGCCCACGCCACCGCAAGAAGGCACGCGATCCCCTCGATGGCGCCTCCAGCGCGGGGGAGAAGAGGACCATGCTCGGACGCCAGGAGTGCGACAGCGCCTCCCAGGAGCGTCAGCCCGGAGCCTGCGACGGAGAGCAGCCACGTGCTGGTTGGCGGCAGGGGCGGATCGGCCCACCGGACTCCGGACTCGGGAGCGCCGGGGACTCGCTTATTGGCCTCGAATCTCAGGCGTCGGCCCGCGTCCACGACGAGGCGGTCTCCCGGCCGGATGGCCAGCGATTGACCCGCCGCCAGCGTCCACTCCTGAACCTGGACCTCCTCGCGATCGGTGACGAGGATCCGGAGCGGCCCCGGCGCAAGCGTCGTGACCCGGTGCTCCTCCTGGAACAGGAGGGTGTCGCTCCCGCGGCGTGGCGCAACGGGACGCCCGTCCGTGACCCACGGGCTGTCCGGGGGGAACCTGAAGGCCGGGAGGGATGCGACGTGGCTCCACGCTGCGAGCGGATGCCGCCCCGCGCTGCTCGCGACAACGCCCAGCGGAACGAAGAGCGCCAGGAGGGCCAGCGTGGCGAGCGCCGCTGCCCAACGCCGGGCCGCCTTCCAGACCGCCACCACGAACATCGCCACTGCCGCCACCAGAACCGCGGGCAGCCTGGGGAACCCAAGCGACTGGACCATGTCGCCCACCAGGAGCAGACTGGCCCAGAGAAGGACCACCCCCATGAGGACAAGGACGAAGGATACGGCCGGGTGCGACGGGACTGCGCGTCGCGTCCGGAGCAGGGCGCTCAGGAGCGGAGCCACGACCACGAGGAGAACGATCCACAGCCCCCTGCGACCGCCGGTGAGAAGCTCCACGGGAAGGAAGAAGAGGAGCGCCGGTGTGAACCAGATCGAAACCCTGTCCATCGCGGGCAGCCAGGCGGGGGCGTCCGGACCCGAAAACGTGACGCAACCGAGGGTGATCAGAACCGCGAGGAGGGGCGCCACGGCGCCGGCGTACCACCAGGAGAGGCTCACCCCGAACACGCGCGCGGCGCCCGCGCTGAGGGGAGCCAGCTGGAGCAGCGCGAAGACCGCCAGGAGGCCGAGCAGAGCCCGCACCCCGAGCCGGAGCCTCAGCCCAGCGGGATCGGACGTCTCCCCGGTGCGGGGAGCGGTCACGACGCGGGTTTGGCTCCGAACCGCGCCTCGATCTCGCGGGCCGCGGACAGCACAAGGGGCGCGATCTCGCCTCTGATGCGCTCGCGCGAGAGCCGGATCGCAGGCGCGCTCACCTCGATCGCACCGAGCGCGCGCTTGGCGAGATCCCGGATCGGGGCTGCCACCGACCGGACACCGGCTTCGCACTCCTCGTCGTCCACCGCATACCCCTCGGCCGCCACCCGCGCCAGCTCCTCGAGCAGCACCGCCGGGGACTCCGGCCCGAGGAGGGCCTCCTGCTGCTCGCGCGGGCGCGTGGCCAACAGCGCCTTCCCCGTTGCGGTGCTCGCGGCGGGGAACCGTCGTCCGAGGCGCGGGGCGACGCGGACCGCCTGCTCGCTCTCCTCCATGTCCACGTAGACGACGGAGCTCCGATCGAGGACCCCGAGGTACACCGTCTCCCCGCACTTCAGGCCGAGGGCTTCCAGGTAGGCGCGCGCTTGGTAACGAAGATCCAGGTGGCGGAGATAGACAGAGGCGACCTCATAGACCTTCGCCGCGAGACGATAGCGCTCCGTCTTCTTGTCCTGCTCGACGTACCCCCGGGTTTCCAGGGTGGCAAGGAGGCGGAACACGTTGTTCTTGTGAAGCTTGAGCTTCCGGGCCAGCTCGGTGACCCCCAACGACTCCTCCTTCACCGTAAACGCCTCGAGGAGGTCGAGGGCCCGGCTCACCGACTGGATCAAGTAGTCAGATTTGGCCTTTTTCGCCATGTCCCACCCCACCCTTCGGAACGGCCGTATTATAAAATCGCGTCGTGTCGGACACAAGCGGTCTGCGCGGCTTGACTGCCTCTCGATTTGTTGAAACACTAGCTGCCGGGAGGGAGGGTCTCATGGCACACTCGATCACGCGCGTGCTCGTGGTCGTCGCCCATCCGGATGACGCGGAGTTCGGGTGCGGGGGCACGGTGGCCAAGTGGGTGAAGGAGGGACGCGAGGTCGTCTACGTCATCCTCACCAACGGCGACAAGGGCTCGGCGGAGCGGAGCATGACCTCCGAGCGCCTGGCCCGGGTTCGCGCCGAGGAGCAGCTCAGCGCGGCGCGAACCCTGGGCGTGGAGCGCGTGGAGTTCCTGGGCTACCCGGACGGCGAGCTGGAGGACACGCACGAGGTGCGCCGCGCCGTGACTGCCCAGATCCGGCGCTACCGGCCCGACCTCGTCGTCACCCAGAACCCCCACCGCACGGCGAGCCTCTACGCTTCCCACCGCGACCACCGCGTCGCGGGCGGCGTCGTCCTGGATTGTGTGTACCCCCTGGCGCGGGACCACCTCTCCTTCCCCGAGCTCGTGGCCCAGGGGCTCGAGCCCCACAAAGTCCGGGAGGTGTACCTGATGTGGGGGGAGCAGGCGGATGTCGTGGTGGACATCTCCGACACCTTGGAGCTGAAGCTGAAGGCGCTGGCCTACCACACGAGCCAGATGAACGACTTCGCTCTGGTGGAGGCGCGGGTGCGCGAGCGGGCCGGCCAGCTCGGCAAGCCGAAGGGCTACGCCTACGCCGAGACGTTTAACAGGATCCTGATCCCGCGCTGAAGCGGTGCACCCCATCCGGACCGGCCTCCTGCTCGCCGCGCTGCTGCTGGCCGGCACGCCGACGCCGGCCCAGGGCCAGCTCTTCCTCGCCTCCCGCCCCCACCCCGAGTTCATGGTCGGCCCGCTGCTCGTGCGCGCCACCGTCACGCCGAGCCTCGGCCCCGTCACCGTGGACATCATGTGGAGCCTGGTCATCCCACCGACGCGCAGCGCCCGCGAGTTCGAGCAGGACCTCTATCTCCTCTGGCCGGGGGCGGTCGTGGCGGACCCGAGCGAGGGTGGGCCCGACCCCGCTCTGGCGCGTTACGTCGAGGCGCGCGGCTTCACCGTGATCGGCGAGGGGCGGCTGTCCCTGTTCGCCCAGAGCCTGTACCAGATGGAGACCGAGTTGCCTCCCGAGCGCGTGGCCGGCGGTGCGCCGTTCGTCACCTTTGTCCGGCAAGGTGGCGCGCTCGGCCTGACCTCGCCGGTGACGTACGTCCGGATCCTGTGGACGCCGAAGCTGGTGAACCGGGCGTGGCTCATGAATCTTCGGATGACGATCGACGGCCTGATCCAGCCCAGGAAGGCGAGCTGGGTCGAAAACGTGTTCTGGGGCCAGCGCCACGTGATCTCCATCAGCTTCAACGACGTGCGCCACCGGGCGCTGTTTCCGATGTACGTCGAGCACCGGGACCAAGCCGTGCGCCTCTCGGACGATCCGTCCCAGCTGCTGGTGGCCTTCGCGGACGCCGATCACCTCAAGATCGAGGAGGTGATCCCCGAATCGAGCACCCGGCGCCTGAGCGAGTCGGTCGAAAGCACCGAGGTCGTGTCGCTGTTCCTGGGCCGATCCGAGGGCATCACGCCCCAGATCCTGAAGGTGCAGTTCGGCTACTTCCGGGGGCTCCAGGCATGGGCGCCAATCCTGATCCCCATGCTCTTCTTCATCCTCGGAAACTTCGTCAGCCCCATGCTCCAGCGCTGGCTGAAGCGAGGGGTGCAGAGCGTCTCGGCTCGCGTCCAGGTGCCGTGGCTGAGCGACCGCTTGCGCGGGCGGGAAAGCGGCGTGGTGCTCTCGCGCGACACGCTCGCCCGCATCGTGCCGGGAGAGACGACGTCCGAGGACGTGCTCCGCCTCTGCGGCCCCAGCCCCGAGGAGTTCCAGCACCTCGGCGCCGACGAACGCCGCACGCTCGTGTATCGCGGCCGCCGGGTGGTGCCGCACCGGCGGCGCACGTTCGGGTGGCTGGTCACGGTGAGCCACTGGGACATGGAGCACCACGAGGTCGAGATCCAGCTCGATCAGGATCGCGTGCGGGACGTCCAGGCGCGGGTGCGCCGCTCGCGGCTCGCCCATCCCGAGACGGCGTGACGGCTCCCGTGCGAGTGCTGGTCGGAACGTCCGGCTACAACTATCCGGAGTGGAAAGGCGCCTTCTACCCCACCGATCTCCCCGCCACCCGGATGCTCGCCTACTACGCCGAGCGCTTCTCCACGGTCGAGATCAACGCCACCTTCTACAGGGTCCAAACGCCGAAGACGCTCGCCAGCTGGGCGGCGGCCACTCCTCCCCACTTCACGTTCGCGCTGAAGGCACCGAAGCGCATCACCCACGACGCGCGGCTCAAGGACGTGGACGAGCCGGTCCGCTACTTCTGCGATGTGGCCCGCACGCTGGGCGCGAAGCTGGGACCGGTGCTCTTCCAGCTCGCGCCGAGTTTCAAGAAAGATCTGGGAAGGCTCGGCGACCTGCTCGTCATGCTCCCCGCGGCCCTCCGCTGCGCCTTCGAGTTCCGCCACGACTCCTGGCTCGCCGACGACGTGTACGAGCTGCTCCGGAGCCGGAACGCGGCCCTCTGCATCGCCGACACCGGGAACGGAACTACGCCCCTCGTGGCAACGGCTGACTTTGGCTACTTCCGATTGCGCGACGAAGGGTATTCGGAAGAAGATCTGAACCGATGGAGCCAGACCGTCCGGCGGCTCGGTGGGACGTGGCGGGACGCCTTCGTGTACTTCAAGCACGAGGAGTCCGGCACCGGGCCGGCGCTCGGCCAACGGCTCCAGGAGCTGCTGGCCGGCCCGCACGCGGGCAGTTCGTGAGGCGCGGTCGGGAGGGAGGCCGGGACATGGCGTTCCTGATCGCACTGGCAATGCTGCTCGCGACGGTCCCGGCGTCCGCCGGCCAGTGGACGGTGCTGCCGATACCCGAGACCATCGAGGGGGCCGACGTCTATGTGGCGTTGCCGCCGGACGCGATCCGCGCGATCGACCACCCGACGTTCGTGAAGGGGGCGGTCGCCGCGCGGCAGATGGCGCGCGACGAGGACGTGCTGGGCCTGCGCCTGGGCGGCGTCGCTCGCGCTTACTCGCTCGGCCACCTCAGCTCTCACGAGATCGTCAACGACCGGCTGGGCGAGACCCCCGTTGCTGTGACCTGGTGACCCCTCTGCTGGACGGGCATCGTGTATGCCCGGCCGCTCTACCAGGGGAAGCCCCTTACCTTCGGGGTCTCCGGCATGCTGTGGAAGAGCTCCCTCATCATGTTCGACCGCGAAACCCGGAGCCTCTGGAGTCACATCACCGGCAAAGCCGTGGCCGGGCCGCTGACAGGCATGAAGCTCACCATGCTCCCCGCCGTCCACACGAAGTGGGGGCTGTGGCTGGCGAACCATCCCAACACCGTGGTGCTGGAGAAGCGCGGCGTCAGCCGCACCACCCCACACCTGTTCGAGAGCGAGTACGTCCTCGGGCTCGTCCTGGCCGGGGAGGCGCTCGGCTTGCCCTTTGACCAGCTCAAGCGGACACCGCTCGCCCACGTCGCCGCGGCCGGCCGCCCGCTCCTGGTCGTCTACATCCAGCCCGCCGCGACCGCCGTGGCCTACCGGCGAGAGGCAAGCGGCCGCACCCTGACGTTCCATCGCCTGACTCGCCAGGGTGACCTCTGGTACATGGAGGATCGCGAGACAGGGTCACGCTGGAACGCCCTGACGGGCGAGGCGGTAGCCGGGCCGCTGGCCGGCTCGCTGCTTCCGCCGCTCCCGGCGACCCAGGCGTACCTCTCCAACTGGCGCCAGCTCTACCCGGGCGGCAAGATCTGGGCCGCCCAGTGATCGCGCGCGTCCGGCAACGGCTACTTTGGCGCCGCTTTTGTCAGGTCGCTCCAGCGCTCCACCGTACGGAGCTCCACCTCCGCCGGCCTGAAGAGGTCGCGGATCTTCTGCTCGCTCTCGGCTTCGAAGACGAAGTAGGAGAAATGACCTTTCTCCGAGG
>JACQRS010000058.1 GCA_016206385.1 Candidatus Rokuibacteriota bacterium
GGCATGGTCGAGGTGGGCGATGGGTATGTGCGGCTCGGCCAGCTCTCGGAGATTCCCAGGGCGTCGGTCGAAGCGAAGGTGCATCGGATCTACTTCTCCGCGCTCTTCCGGGCGCGGCAGCAGGGGTCCCTGGACGGGGTGCTCCGGACAGCCGAAGCGTTTGCTGCGATCGGCGACCACGACGGGGTCGAGCAGGCCGCCCGGATCGCCGAAGCCCTGGCCGCACAGGGGAGCGATGCGCAGGCGAAGAACCGTGTGCGCGCGTTCCGCGAGCGGTTGGCGGTCCGGCAACTCAGCGCGCAGACCCCTGACACCGACCCGTTTTGAAAACGGTTTGTCCTTGAGGAGGAAGGAACGATGCGTGGAAACATACGCTTGGTAATCCTGGCCGGCGCAATAGGGCTCTGCGTCATCGGCCTGGGGCTCCTAGAGATCACGGCCGACGGATCAACGAGGTTCTTGAACCGGCACGGCGACGCCGTCTGGGAACGGCAGTCCGCCCACGTGGGGCGAGAAGCGACCCGCGCCGAGTGGACCGGCCACCTCCGGAGGATGGAGGAAGCGCTGGGGCAGCAGAATGTGAGCGCCGCCGTGCGCGCCTGGCATGATGCGTACGTCGCGGGGCTCGGAAGCCGCGGCTGGGAGGGTCTCGTCGAGGTCGCCGACGCCTACCTGCGGATCGGCGAGGTCCCCGGCTTTCGCAAAGCCTCCGAGGCCAAGGCGCGCCAGATCTACCTGACCGCCTTCTTCCGCGCCCGCCAGCAGGGCTCCCTGGATGGCGTGCTCCGCACCGCTGAGGCATTCGCCGCGCTCGGTGACCGTGAAGTGGCCGAGCAGGCCCTCTCCCTTGCTCAGCGCCTGGCGGCCCAGACACAGGACGAGCACGCCCAGCAGCGCGTCCGAGCGGCGACGGAGCGGTCAGATCCTCGGTACGTCGAGCGAGCGACCTCCGGATTCCACTATGAGCCCTGAAACCAGAAACGTTTCGGGCCAACGGAAGGGGAAACGGAAATGAAGACGATCGCTCGGGGAATGACGCGCCCCCCGGCGCGCCGTCGCGATCCGCCGCGCGCGGTCCGGGAAGACGGGGTTGCCTGCCTCGTCTGCGCGAGATTTTTCAAACAGCTGACCAACACCCACCTCAGGTTACACGGACTCAGCACGTCCGAGTACAACCGGCAGCTCGGCTATAACCTCGGGCGTCCGCTCATGGGCGTGCCGCTCCGGCATCTTTACAGCTGAGCGTGCGACGCGGTGCGGCCGGCAGCAGCTCGGTGGTGGATCGCCGCCTCAGGGTGTGACAGAGAAACGGAGCCGTCCGATCAACTGGCCTGAAGCTGTCACGACATCCACCGTCCAGCGACCGACGGGGTTCGGGCCGAGGTCGCCCCGCCGGGAGTAGGTGCGGAAGCCCTGAGCGCGGCCTCCGCGCACCGGTGAGAGCGGGACGGTGGCGTCCGGCACGCCGTCCTTCGACCACAGGTGGGCGATGGGCTGGCGGATTCCGACCGGCGCGTACACCGCCGTGTAGGCCGCCATCCCGCCCCACTCCCGGAGCTGGCCCGCCGAGAGCGAGCTGACGGGCTCGACGGGCTCCATCTCCGCCACGGTTCTCGCCGCGGTGGCGCGGGCCAGGTGGAGCGGCACCGGCGGGATCCCGGCACGGAGATACCAGAGCAGGACAGCCGCCAGCACCGCGAAGCACGCGGACCGGAGCCACGCCCCTTTCCAGCTGCCGCGCGGCCGCCTGAGCGCGGGAGTCAGGGCGAGAGCGCTGAGCACCGCACTCCCCTCCAGGGCCCAGATCGGCGGGACACTCACCAGCGGGAGGGCAACGTTCAGCGCGGCGAAGAACGACACGCCGAACAGCCCCTGCCCCACCCAGCGCCTGGGAAGCACCAAGGCCCGGTACCAGGGATCCACCGAGGTGAGCAGGGCCAGCCCGACCAGCGGGAGAAAGAACCAGACGTTGGGCGAGGAGAAGGTCGTGCTCGCGAAGTAGGCGGGGAGGACGAAGAGCAGGAGCCCGTGAGAGAGGGTCTGGATCGCGTAGTCCGCCGCGGTGATCACCAACCGCTGCCCCCGGACCTCGAGGCTCTGCCGGAACTGAGTGAAGACCGTGAAGAGAAACCAGAGGAGGATCAGATAGCCAACGATCCACCCGACGTGCGGAAGCCCGCGCCTGAGCACGAACAGGGCGGCGAGGCCGCCCAGCAGCGACGCGACCGACACGCCCCACCGCGCGACCCACCGGACGAGAGGACGCCGCGCCTTGACGGCCTCCCACCGGCTTCCCAGACTCTTCAATTGGGGGCTGCTCGCTGCGACAGGACCCGCTACCCCGTCACCTCACCTTGGCGCCGGGAGGGATGTCCCTGTCCAGGATCACCAGGGCGAGGTGAGAGCCTTCGACCGCGGCCAGCACCATGCCCTCGGAGATCACACCCATCAGGGTGGCCGACTCCAGGTTGGCGACGACGACCACCTTCTTCCCCACCAGCGCGGCAGGATCGTAGTGCTCGGCGATGCCGGCGACCAGCGTACGGGTTTCGGCGCCTACCCTCACCGTCAGCTTCAGGAGCTTCTTGGACTTCTCCACCCGATCCGCGGCGACCACCTCCGCCACCCTGAGGTCAACCTTCGCGAACTCCTCCAGGCTGATCCTCGGCTGCGCCCCAGACCGCTGGGTGGACGCGCGCGCTCCGGCTCGCTCCCCGGATGATCCGGTTTCGACGGCCGACATCACCCGTGGGAAGAGAGCCGACGCTTTCAACACCCTGATCCCGGGGGGGAGCTTGCCCCACGCAAGGTCGTCGAGGCTGATGGGTGTCCCCGCCAGGCCCAGCGCCTGCCTGATCCGCTCTGAGGTGATCGGAAGAAACGCGGCGAGCAGAATCGCCAGGCACCTGAGCGACTCGCCGAGGGTGTAGAGCACCGTATCAAGCCGCTCCCGCTTGGCCGCTTCCTTGGCCAGTACCCAGGGCGCCGTGGAGTCCACATAGCGGTTGAGGACGCCGATCAACTCCCAGATCGCGATCAGGGCCCGCTGAAACGCGAACTCCTCCATGGCGTCGTGGACCTCGCCGCGTGCCTTCTCGAGCGAGGCGCGGACCTCCGATTCGCGGGCCGTCTCGGGCCCGGGCCTGGGGACCGCTCCCTTGGCGAAGTTGACGAGGAGCGTGGTGACCCGGCTCACCAGGTTGCCCAGGTCGTTGGCCAGGTCGGCGTTCAGTCGGGCCACGAGCGCCTCCTCGCTGAAATCCGAGTCCAGCCCGAACACCGACTCCCGCAGCAGGAAGTACCGGAAGGCCTCTCCGTACTTCTCCTGCATGGGCAGGGGCTCCGCGATGTTCCCCAGGCTCTTGGACATCTTCTGGCCGTTCACCGTCCAGTAGCCGTGCACGTTCAGGTGCTGGTACACGGGGAGCCCGGCGGCCTTCAGCATCGGGGGCCAGTAGGCGGCGTGGGGCTTGAGGATGTCCTTGCCGATCAGGTGCTGAACGTGGGGCCAGAAGGTCTCGAAGGTTTCCGCGCCGGGGCCGCCCAGCGCCGAGACGTAGTTGATGAGCGCGTCGAACCAGACGTAGGTGACGAAGTTGGCATCGAAGGGCAGCGGGATCCCCCACTGGAGCCGGCTCTTGGGCCGGCTGATACAGAGGTCCTCCAGCGGTGTCCGGAGGAAGGCCAGGATCTCATTCCGATAGCGCTCCGGTCGGATGAAGTCGGGACGCTCCTGGATGTAGCGGACGAGCCACTCCTGGTAGCGGCTCATCCGGAAGAAGTAGTTCTGCTCCTTGATGAAGGTGGGCGGCGTCTGGTGGTCCGGGCACTTGCCGTCGACGAGCTCCTTGTCGGTGTAGTAGCGCTCGCAGCCGAAGCAGTAGTTGCCGCCGTACTCGCCGAAGTAGAGCTCGCCGGCGTCGTAGAGCTTCTGGAGGATCGCCTGAACGATGCGCTTGTGGCGTTCCTCCGTGGTCCGGATGAAGTCGTCGTGGCTGATCCCGAGCCGCTGCCAGGTCTCGCGGAAGGCACCGGAGATCCGGTCGGCGTAAGCCTGGGGCGTCTGCCCGCCCGTGGCGGCAGCCCGGGCGATATTGTCCCCGTGCTCGTCGGTACCGGTGAGGAAGTAGGCCAGGTCACCGGCCAGCCGCCGGTAGAGGCACATCGTATCCGCCATGATGGTCGTGTAGGCGTGCCCCAGGTGGGGGGGCGCGTTCACGTAATAGATGGGCGTGGTGAGGTAGAAGGTGCGTGCCATGCTATCAGTTTACCAATACATCAAAGTGATGGTGACGGGTGGCGCCGACCGGGGGGCCGCCGACGGCGGAGCCGGGGGACCCTACAC
>JACQRS010000059.1 GCA_016206385.1 Candidatus Rokuibacteriota bacterium
CTCCGGAAGGACGCCAAGTTCCACGACGGCACGCCGGTCACGGCGAGGGACGTCAAGTGGTCCTTCGACCGCGCCGTCAGCGTCGGCGGCTTCCCCACGTTTCAGATGAAGGCCGGCTCGCTGGAGAAACCCGAGCTGTTCGTGGTGGTTGACGACCACACCTTTCGCGGCAACTTCCTGCGAAAGGACAAGTGGACGATGCCGGATCTCGCCGTCCCGGTGCCCGTCATCATCAACTCCACGCTGGCGAAGAAGCATGCCACCCTGACCGACCCGTGGGCCATGGAGTGGCTGAAGAACAACGAGGCCGGCGGCGGCGCCTACAAACTCGATTCGTGGAAGCCCGGCCAGGAGACGGTCTATGTCCGGTTCGACGAGTGGAAGTCGGGCCCGGTTCCGAAGATCAGGCGCGTGATCGTCCGGCAGGTGCCGTCGGCGGGGAGCCGCCGGGCGCTCCTCGAGCGCGGGGACGCCGACATCTCCGTCGACCTGCCGCCGAAAGATTTTGCCGAGATGGCCAGGGAGGGCAGGCTGACCGTCGCCGGCCACCCCGTCGAGAACGCCATGCAGTACCTCGGCATGAACGCCAAGAACCCGCCGTTCAGCAGCGTGAAGGTCCGCCAGGCCGTCGCCCATGCCATCCCCCTGGAGAAGATCTTCCAGACCGCCGTCTACGGCCGCGGCGCCATCCTCCGGACGCCCATCGCGACCAACACCTTCGGCCACGACCCCGCCCTTTCCCCTTACAAGCTGGACATTGCGAAGGCCAAAGCCTTGATGGCGGAGGCGGGGTATCCCAACGGGTTCGAGACCACGCTCTCCTTCAACGCCGGCTTCGCCACGGTGAACGAGCCGGTCGCTGTCCTGGTCCAGGAAGCGTTGGCTCAGATCGGCATCCGGGCGACCATCAACAAAATCCCGGGCGCCAACTGGCGGGCGGCGCTCTTGAAGAAGGACATGCCCATCTTCATCGACCAGTTCGGTGGCTGGCTCAACTACCCTGAGTACTTCTTCTTCTGGAACTACCATGGTCTGAACGCGCTCTTCAACACGAGCTCGTATCAGAATCCGGAGATGGACAAGCTGATCGAAGCGGCCCGGTTCGAGACGGACCTGAAGAAGTACGCCGAGCAGGTCCGGGAGTTCACGAAGCTCGCGCTGGCGGATGTCCCGCGGGTACCGCTCTTCCAGCCCAACACGGACGTCGCGATGCAGAAGAGCATCACCGGGTACCAGTACTGGTTCCATCGCCAGCTCGACTTCCGCACGCTCGCGAAGAACTGATCTGCCGGCATTGCGGGCGACCCGGTCGCGGCGCTCGCCGGCGGAGTCGGGCCGGTGCTCAGGATGATCGGTCGCCGCCTGGCCATCGCGACCCCCGGCATCATCGGGGTGATCGTGGTGACCTTTCTCCTGAACCGGGCGTTGCCGGGCGACCCGGCAGCCTACTTCGCCGGCCCGGCGGCGACGCGCCAGGCCATCGAAGAGATCCGGGTCAAGCTCGGCCTCGACCGGAGCCTGCCCGAGCAGTTTGCGCTCTTCGTCCGGGATCTCGCGCGGGGGGAGCTCGGCACCTCGCTCACGAGCGGGCAGCCGGTGCTTGCCGAGCTGCTCGCCCGGCTGCCCGCCTCGCTCGAGCTGACCCTCTGCGCGCTTCTCTTCGCCGTCGCTGTCGCCCTCCCGCTGGGAATCCTCGCCGCCGCCCGGCCGGGCTCCTGGATCGACCATCTGACGCGCGTCATCGTCACAGCCGGAAACTCCCTGCCGATCTTCTTCACCGGTCTCCTGCTGGTCTACGTGTTCTACTACCTGCTCGGGCTGGCCCCGCCCCCGCTCGGGCGCCTCGATCCCTTCGCGTCCGCCCCCAGGACGGTCACCGGCGCCTATCTCATCGACAGCCTGTTGATGGGCGACCCCGCCCTCTTCTGGGCGTCCGCCAGGCAGATGATCCTGCCCACCCTCACGCTCGGCGTGGCCGTCCTGGCGCCGATCGCCCGGATGACGCGCGCGGCGATGCTGGGGGTGCTCTCCAGCGACTTCATGCGGACAGCCCGGGCCAGCGGGCTCTCCCCCGCCACGCTGCTGTACGTGTACGCGCTGCGCAACGCGCTGCTCCCCGTGCTGACCTCGCTCGGGGGCGTGTTCTCGTTTCTCCTCGGGGTCAACGTGGTCGTGGAGAAAATTTTCGCGTGGCCCGGGATCGGCTCCTACGCGCTGGAGGCGGTGCTTGCCTCTGACTATGCCCCGGTCCAGGGCTACGTCCTGATGATGGCCTCGCTGTACGTCCTCCTGAACCTCCTGATCGACGTGCTCTACGGCGTGATCGATCCGCGGATCAGAATCGAGACGTGAGGCAACTGCTCAGGCACGGCCGGTACGTCCTCACCGAGAACCGCCTGACGCTCGGCGCGTTCGCCCTGCTCCTCGTCTTCGTGGGGCTCGCCCTCGTCGGCCCCTGGATCGCGCCCTACGACCCCCTGGCAACCGCCGCCGCTCACAAGCTAGAGCCGCCGTCCCGGGCCCACTGGTTCGGCACCGACCACGTGGGCCGCGACATCCTGAGCCGCGTGATCGTCGCGACCCGGCTGGACCTCGCCATCGCGCTCTCCGCGGTTGCGCTTTCGTTCGTCCTCGGCAGCGTCGCCGGCGCGTGCGCCGGCTTCTTCGGCGGCTGGACCGAGCGCGTGGTGTCGCGCCTGGTTGACACCATCATGGCGTTTCCCCTCTTCGTGCTCGCCATGGGGATCATCGCCGCGGTGGGGACCAGCGTCGTCAACATCATCTACGCCACCGCCATCATCAACTTCCCCTTCTATGCTCGCCTGGCGCGTGCGGAGGTGAACGTGCGGCGGGAGGCGGGGTTCGTGGAGGCGGCGCGACTTTCAGGGAACAGCTCGGCCCGCATCCTGGCCGCGCACCTCTTTCCCAACTGTCTTCCGCCCATGACCGTCCAGGCCTCGCTCAATATGGGGTGGGCGATCCTGAACTCGGCGGGGCTCTCGTTTATCGGGCTCGGCGTGCGTCCCCCGACGCCGGAATGGGGCATCATGGTGGCGGACGGATCCGCGTTCATGGTCTCCGGCGAGTGGTGGATCGCGTTCTTCCCCGGCCTGGCGCTGATGCTGGCGGTGTTCTGCTTCAACCTGCTCGGCGACGCCGTCCGTGATCTCATCGATCCCCGCCGGCGGACCTAGCGCCGGAGCCATGTCCGAAACCGCTCCGCTCCTGACCGTCGAGGACCTGTCCGTCGAGTTCCGCACCCGGGACGGGATCGTCCGAGCCGTGGACCGGGTCAGCTTCGACGTCCGCTGGGGCGAGACCGTCGGGGTGGTCGGGGAAAGCGGATCAGGCAAGTCCGTGACGGCGCTGGCCATCATGGGGCTGCTCCATCCCGCGGGTCGGGTCACCGACGGGCGGGTGATCTTCCGGGGCGTGGATCTGCTGGCCGGCGGCGAGGGCCAGCGTCGGCGCTACCGGGGGCGGGAACTCTCCATGATCTTCCAGAGCCCGCGCACGGCGCTCAATCCGATCCGGCCGGTCGGCAAACAGATCGAAGACGTGGTACGCCGCCACGCGGACCTCGCCGGGACCCGCGCGCGAGATCGGGCGCTGGGGCTGCTGGCCGAGGTCCAGATCCCCGACCCGGGCCGTTCGTATCAGGCCTATCCCTTCGAGCTTTCCGGCGGCGTGTGCCAGCGTGTGATGATCGCGATGGCCGTGGCCTGCGTCCCCGCCCTCCTCATCGCCGACGAGCCGGCTACGGGGCTGGACGTGACAACCCAGGCCGCCATCCTCGACCTCCTGAAGCAGTTCGCCCAGGAGCGCCGGATGGCGACGCTCTTGATCTCCCACGATCTCGCCGTGATCGGTGAACGGTCCGATCGGATCGTCGTCATGCACGCCGGGCACGTGGTGGAGATGGCGCGGACGGCGGAGCTGTTCCGCGCCCCCCGGCATCCGTATACCGCGAGGCTGATCGCGTCCACTCCCCGCCCGGGCGCGACGCTCGGCGATCTCAAGCCCATCCCGGGTGGCGTCCCGGATCTTCGCGGGAATTTGCCGCCGTGCCGCTACCGGGCCCGATGCGACCGGGCGATCCCGGCCTGCGACGAGCCGCCCCTGCCGCGCGTCGAGCTGACGCCCGGCCACACGGTGGCGTGCCGGGTCCCGCTGTGACGGAGGCGTGCGCCGTGGGCGTGCCGCTGCTCGAGGTCCACGAGGTCAGCAGGCTCTTCCCGGTCCGGGGCACGCGGCGGTGGCTTCACGCGGTTGACGGGGTCAGCCTCTCGGTCATGCCGGGTGAATGCGTGGGGCTGGTGGGCGAGTCGGGCTGCGGCAAGTCCACGCTGGTCCGGCTCATCGCGCGCCTCCTTGACCCGACCGGGGGGCGCATCGTATTCGACGGGCGTGACATCGGGACGGTCCCCGCCTGGCGGTTTGCGCGCGCGGCCGAACGCGCCTGGATCCAGATGGTGTTTCAGGATCCCGTGGACAGCCTCAACCCGCGCTTTACCGCGTTCGACACGATTGCCGATCCGCTCAGGCGTCTCGGGGTGGCGCCGGAGCGTCCGCGGCTGCGCGACCGCGTCTGGGAAGCGGCCGATCTCGTCGGTCTCTCACGGGAGCTGCTCGGGCGCTTTCCGCATCAGCTGTCGGGGGGACAGCAGCAGCGGGTCGCCATTGCGCGGGCTATCGCGGTGCGCCCGCGGCTCCTGCTCCTGGACGAGCCGACCTCCGCCCTGGACGTCTCGGTCCAGGTGGTCATCCTCCATCTCCTGGCGGACCTCCAGCAAAAGCTCGGGATGACCTATCTCTTTGTCTCCCACGATCTGAATCTCGTCCGTCTCCTCAGCAACCGGGTGCTTGTGATGTACTGCGGCAGGATCGTCGAGGCCGGCCCCGCGGAGGCGGTCTTCAACCGTCCGGACCATCCCTACACCCGGGCGCTCCTCTCCGCCGTCCCGGTGGTCGATCCCGGGGAGAGGCGCCCGCGGATCCGGCTGGCCGGAGAGCCGCGGAGCCCGGTCGAGCCCCCGGCCACGGTCTGCAGGTTCTACGGGCGCTGCCCGGAGGGATTCGAGCGCTGCGAGCGCGAAATGCCGGCTCTCCGGCCGATCGACCGCGACCACCAAGTCGCCTGTCACCTGTTCGAGAGCCGGCCCGGAACTACTTTGGGGGAGTGATGCGGTAGGCCTTGAGCTTCCGGTAGAGGTGGCTGCGCTCGATCCCGAGCCGCTTGGCGGTCCGGCTCATGTGCCAGTCGTTGGCGCGGAGCTCGGCCAGGAAGTAGGCGCGCTCGAAGGCGTCGCGCGCTTCCTTCAGCGTCTTCTCCTTGGCGGCCTCCTCCGGCACGGCGGCCTTGGGGCGGAGCAACGGGGGGAGATCCTCGGGTCCGATGACGTCGCGGGGCGCCATGATCACCAGCCGCTCGACCATGTTGCGCAGCTCCCGCACGTTGCCGGGCCAGTCGTAGGCGATGAAGTAGGCCAGGGCCTCCACCGAGATGGTCTTGGGGCGCTTGCCGTTCTCAGCGGAGAAGACCCCGATGAAGTGCTGGACGAGCAGCGGGATGTCTTGCTTGCGGGCGCGCAGCGGCGGGACCTCCATGGGGATCACGTTCAGGCGGTAGAAGAGGTCGTCGCGGAAACGCCCCCGCCCGATCGCCTGCTCGAGGTTCTGGTTGGAGGCGGCGATGACGCGCACGTCCACCTTCAGGGTCTCCTTGCCGCCCACCCGCTCGAAGGCCTGCTCCTCCAGGACCCGGAGGACCTTGGCCTGGGTCTTCAGGCTCATGTCCCCGATCTCGTCCAGGAAGAGGGTGCCGCCATCGGCCAGCTCGAACTTCCCCTTGCGGCGGGCCACGGCGCCGGTAAAGGCCCCCTTCTCGTGGCCGAAGAGCTCCGACTCGATCAGCTCCTCCGGAATCGCCGCGCAGTTGACCTCCACGAACGGAGCCTCCCGCCGCACCGACAGGGCGTGGATGGCGCGCGCCACCAGCTCCTTGCCCGAGCCGTTCTCGCCGTAGATCAGGACCCGCCCGTTCGTCGGGGCGGCGATGGCGATCTGCCGGCGGAGTTCCCGGGTGGTCGGGCTGTCGCCGACGATCTGGTGCTGGCGTTCGACCTGCTGCTTGAGATCGCGGTACTCCCGCTCGAGCCGCGAGTGCTCGAGGGCCCGGGCCACGGTGAGGAGCGTCTTCTCCAGCGAGAGTGGCTTCTCGATGAAGTCGTAGGCCCCGAGCTTGGTGGCCTTTACCGCGGTTTCGATGGTGCCGTGGCCCGAGATCATGACCACGACCTGGTCGGCATGAAGCCGCTTGATCTCCGCCAGTGCCTCGAGGCCGTCCATCCCGGGCATCCAGATGTCCAGCAGGATGAGGTCAGGCGCCTCCTCGGCGAGGTACGCCAGGGCCTCCCCGCCGGTGCCCACGGCTGCCACCCGGTACCCCTCGTCCTCCAGCACCCCCTTGAGCGAGGTCTGGATGGCCTTCTCGTCGTCCACGATCAGGATCCGCTCGCCGGCCATGGGCTAGGCGGCCGCGCCGCGGCGCTCGACGGGGAGCTCGATGACGAACCGGCTTCCCTTGGGCACATTGTCCTCCACCCATAGGGCGCCGCCGTGATCGGTGACGATCTGCTGGACGATGGCGAGGCCCAGCCCCATCCCGGCGGCCTTGGTGGAAAAGTAGGGGAGGAAGAGCTTCTCCCGGTCCTCCGGCGGGATGCCGACGCCGTTGTCGCTCACCGAGATCCTCACCCGCTTGGAGGCGGGCACAAAGGCGGCCTCCAGCGAGATCTCTCCCGCCTGCCCCACCGCCTCCACCGCGTTGTCCACCAGGTTGAGAAGCGCCCGCTTGATCTGGTCCGGATCCGCCTCCACGGTGGGAAGCTCCGGGTCGAAGCTGGTCTTGAGTGACAGCGTGGGGTAGGACTCCCGGTACAGGGTCACCACGCCCTCCAGGAGCCGATGGAGATCGGTGGGCTTCGGGGAGAGCGCCGGCATGCGGGCGAAGCGGGAGAACTCGTCCACGAGCTGCCTGAGCCCTTCCACCTCGTGGATGATGGTGGCCGTGCACTCCTCCACGAGCCGGCGCTCCTCCGGACTCCGGTCGGCGAGCCGCCGGCGAAGCCGCTGGGCCGAGAGCTGGATCGGGGTCAGCGGGTTCTTGATCTCGTGGGCGATCCGCTGGGCCACCTCTCGCCAGGCGGCCAGCCGCTGCGCCCCGAGCAGCTCCGTGAGATCGTCGAGGACGAGCACCATGCCGGCGTACTCGCCTTCCGTTCCCGTGAGGGCGGTCGCCGAGCCCAGGAACGACACCGCGTGGCCGTCCCGGCGGAGGTGGATTTGGCGCTCGAGGGTGCCCTCCCGGACCCGGTCCATCTGCTGGACGAGGGCGCCCACCTCGTTGAGCTCCTGCCCGCTGAAGATCTGGCGGAACGGTCGGCCGACCGCCTGCTCGACCGGGAGGCCCAGCATCCGCGCCGCGGCTCCATTGACCGTCGTGATGCGCCCCTCCGGATCCAGGGAGACCACACCCGTGGCGACCGCCTGGAGCACCGTCTCGGTGTACCGGCGCCGCTCCTCCAGCTCGGCGTGCTTGGCCTGGAGGTCCAGGTAGGCTTCCTCCAGCTTGGCTTTGGACTGGGCCAGGTCCTCGGTCATCCGGTTGAACGAATCCACCAGGATCCCGATCTCGTCGTCGGCCCGGGCCTGGACCTTGTAGGTCAGGTTGCCCGCGGCCACCGCTCGCGTGCCCTCCGCCAGGAGCTGGATCGGGACGGTGATCCCGCGCGCCAGGTAGAGGCCGAACCACGTCACCGAGAAGACGATGACGAGCGTCATGAGCATGAAGAGGAGGATGTAGATGCCCTTGATGGGGGACTTTAACAGCTTGAGCTGCTTGTAGTCCTCGAAGGCCCGGGAGATCGCGCGCACCCGCGCCTCGAGCCGCTGGGTCACATGGGTCGAGACGACCAGGGCCCCGAGGAGCTCCCGCTCCGCTCCCGCCGACCAGATCGGCACCACCGCCTGGATCAGGTCGCCGTTGTCGAGCTCGCGCACGGTGGTGAGCTCCCGCCCCCCGAGCGCCTTGCGCAGGTGCTCCTGGTTGACTACCCGCGTCGCCGCCGCTTCCAGCACCGGGTCCTTGACGTGGACCAGCTCCTGCCCGGTCCGCCCGAAGACGGTGAGCCCGGCCAGCCCGAGCTGCTCCTGCTGCTCCACCAGGAAGCTCACCAGCGTCTCCCGGCGCTCCTCCCGCAGCAGGCGCTCGCGCGCGAGGGTCCGCGACAGGGCGCGACCCTGGCGGAGCGCGGTGGCTTCCAGCTGCTGGTAGTACGTCTGGGCCACCTGCAGGGCCTCGTCCAGCGGCCGCTCCACCTGCGGCTTGAACCACCCCTCGATGGACGTGGTGATGAAGTTGGACGCGATGATGAAGATGAGCACGGTGGGGGTCAGGGCCAGCGACAGGAACGCGATGACCAGCCGCGTCTTGAACTTGGAGCCCAGCACCTTCTCGCGGCGCTCGAAAGAGAGCTTGACCAGGTTCCGGAAGAGCAGAAAGAGGAGCAGGAGGAAGAGGATCAGGTTCAGGTTGAAGAGCGCCAGCACGATCAGGTTGGAGGCCACGGGGATCTGCGGCGAGCGGATTCCGACCTCAAAGGCCATCGCCCCCACCAGCAGGACCAGGATCCCGCTGATGATGAGGAGGTTCCGCTTGCGTCGTTCCAGCTGGCTCGTGAGCGGCATTACTGGCGTCTCGTGACCGTCAGCAGCGGGGAGGTCACCCAGGGCGTCTCCTCCGCCTGGCCGAACAGCCGGGCCGAGAAGGTGTTGGGCCCGCCCACGCTGACCTCAGCGCGCGCCCGGACATAGAAGAGTTCCTGGGGCGGAAGCGCCGAGGCGGGCGCGAGCTTGAGCCCTCGGACATCGGAGAGCACCCGCTGGGCCTCCCGGAGGTCCTTCGTGAGGTACGGCTCCCGCTGCTCTCCCCCCGTCGAGGCCACCTTGTACTCTTTGGCCAGCACGCTGTAGGTGAGCTGGCGGTCCACGGCGCGCATCTCGATCCGGCTGTCCATCCAGAAGCGGCTGTACTGCCAGAGCTCGACGACGACGCGGGCCTGCACCGGGAGGCCGCTCTGTAGGCGCTCGTGGAAGGAGGGCGGGATGGCCTCCAGGAGGACCAGCTCCACGGTGAGGTCGAGATCGTTGAGGAAGACGTTGAGGTTGCTGATGCGGAGCTCAGCCGCCGCAGCCACCGGACCGAGGGCGGTCCCCAGCGCCGTCAGCCCCGCGACCCACCGTCGAGCAGCTCTGCCCAGCGCACGCATGCTTCAAACAACGCATTATAGCGCCGGGCGAACCGGTGGGGGAAGCGGGTGTTTCGCGAGGTCCGGGGCTAGACGGCTGCGAGACCGGACAGCGGCCCGGGCGCGCCCGCCCGACGGACCCCTTCCAGGCGCCCGACGGGATGCGAGACCGCCCAGACCGTTCCCCGCGCCGTGGAGGGCGCGGCGTACTCCTGCTTGATGGCAAGGGCGAGCTGATGGTTGAGGGCGTGGCCGGCATTCCTGGCCACGATGTGGCAGACCAGCGGCTGCCCCAAGAGCCCCAGGTCGCCAATCAGGTCCAGAATCTTGTGGCGAACGAACTCGTCCTGGTAGCGGAGGCTCCCGTTGAGCACGGTCCGCTTGCCGACGACCACGGCGTTGTCCAGCGAGCCTCCCCGGGCGAGGCCGTTTTTCCGCAAGGTCCCGACGTCCTTGAGGAAGCCGTACGTCCGGGCCGGCGCCAGCTCCTCAACGAAGACCCGTTCGGTGCATGA
>JACQRS010000057.1 GCA_016206385.1 Candidatus Rokuibacteriota bacterium
GCTGGCTCAGGATCTCCACGCTCTCGGTCTCAGAGTCCGAGCCAGCCGGTCGGGAGAGGCTGGCGGAGCCAGACCCGGAAGAGGAGAAAGAGCAGACCGGTGGTCAGGCCGCCGAGCAGGATGGCGAGCGGCCACCGGTAGCCGCCCATCGCCCGGTAGAGCCCGGTCGAGACGAGGGCGGTGCTCCCCGTGTAGCCCAGGTAGGGAAGAATGAGCCAGTAGCCGGTGAGGAGGCCCGCCCCCCAGAGCATCCGGGCGCGTTCGGGCCCCCTGGGGAGCGTCACCTTCACCGACGGGAGCCGGCCGAAGGCCGCGGCTCCGCCGAGCAGCAAGAGCCCGAGGCCGACGATGATCGGGAACGTGTCGTCGCCGACGACGGCGCCGGCCACCATCTGCTCCCTGAGCGCGTAGACCCGGCGCCCTTCCACGAGGGCGAAGACCCCCAGCAGGATGAGGATCCCGCCCACGACCCGCCCGTCCGACAGGCGCACGCCCCTCATGGGGGTCAGTCGCCGATCTCCACGCTGACCATCTCCCGTTGCAGGGGCTCCGGCCTGACCCGCGTGCATCGAACCGGCTCAGTCCACACGCGGGCATCCGCGCCACGGGCCTGGACGCACACGCTCACGAGCCACGCTGCGTCCATCTCGGCAAAGTCCTTGCGGTAGTGGGAGCCCCGGCTCTCCTTTCGCTCCAGCGCGGACCGTGCGATGAGCCGCGCGGCTATCACCTGGCTCAGGAGGTTGAGCCAGTCCTGCCAAGCGAGGTTATACTCCGGGCCACCGGGGACGGCAACGGTCGCCGCCTGAGCTTCGATTGCCTCGATCTCGGCGAGCGCGTTCCTGAGCCCCTGGTCCTCGCGGATCAGCCCGACCCGGTCCCACATGAGCTGCCTGAGCCTGGCCTGGAGCCCGTAGAGGTCTTCGCCCCCGCGGGCCTCCAGCCGGGTCGAGAGCTGGCTGGCGATCTCCTGAGCCCGCGTCTCTGAGACCTTCGGCAGCGACCGTCCCTCGATCCAGTCAGCCATCACGTCCCCCGCGATGCCGCCGAAGACCGTGGAGTCGGCCACGCCGTTGCCGCCGAGACGGTTAGCCCCATGCACGCCTCCCGCGTCCTCGCCCGCGGCGAACAGCCCCTCGAGGGGCGTCCGGCAGAGCGTGTCGATCACCACGCCGCCCATCATGAAGTGGGCCGTCGGTCCCACCTCCACGGGCTCCCGCGCCAGGTCCCTGCCGAAGTCCCGGCAGCGCTTGACCATGCCGCGAAAGTTCCTCTCGACGAACTCTGCGCCGAGATGAGAGACATCAATCCAGACCCCGCCGTTGGGCGTCCCGCGCCCCTCGAGCACCTCCGTGAAGGCAGCGCGCGCCACGAGGTCACGGGTCGACCGCTCGAGTCGAACCGGGTCGTAGCGGGCCATGAAGCGCTCGCCGAGGGCGTTCAGGAGGCGCCCGCCAGCGCCCCTGAGCCCTTCCTCGAGGAGAGCGCCGGTCATCAGCGAGTTGGAGATCACGAGCCCCGTGGGATGAAACTGCACCATCTCCATGTCTTTGAGCGGGGCGCCGGCGCGGTAGGCGAGCGCGATCCCGTCGGCTGACTTGTCGGCCGAGCAGGCGAGCACCTTGTACATGGTGGGACCGCCGCCCATGGCGAGGAGCGTGGCGCGGCTCCGGGTCAGGAGAAACTTGCCGGTCCTGATGTCCAGGAGCAGCGCGCCCCCGACCCGTCCCTCCCCGTCCTGGAGCAGCTCGACGGCCCGGTGGTCCTCCAGCGCCTTGATCGCCGGCCGCTTCCAGACCTGCTCGGTGAGGCGGTTCATGATCTCGATGCCGGTCAGGTCGCCTTTATGGATCGTCCGGTCGTGGGACTGGCCGGCGAAGGGCTTCTGGTGGATCCGCCCGTCCGGGGCGCGATCGAAGAAGCACCCGTAGCGTGACTCGAGCTCGAGGAGCCGCCTGGGAGCCTCGGTCACCAGGGTCCAGACCAGCTCCTGATCGTTGATCCAGCCGCCGCCCCTGAGCGTGTCGAGGAAGTGGGCTTCGAGGGAGTCCGGGTCGGCCAGCACCGCGTTGTAGCCACCCTGCACCATGCGGGTGCAGCCCGCACGGCCGAGGAGTCCCTTGACGACGACGCTGATGGAAAGGGCTGGCGCCCGGTCAGCGGCGTGGAGCGCTGCGCAGAGCCCGGCTCCACCGGCGCCGAGAATCAGGATGTCAGTCTGGAGGGTGTCCACGCGGCCGGGTTTAGCTCGGCGCGCGCTGGCAGAGGATGTTGAGCAACGCCTGCTGGCCCTCACGCACAGCCGCGAGCCCTCGCTGGAGCGCGGGCGTCACCTCGCGGGGATCCTCCACCCGCTCCCCGTAGCCGTCGAAGGCCCTGACGATCTCCTCGAAGCGCGGGGACGGGACCAGCTCGGTCAACGGGAAGTGCTCGGTGGCCTTCGCCCAGCCTTTAGGATGAACGGCCAGGTTCGCCGCCTTGACAGCCTCCCACTTCTCGTTGTTGAAGACGACGGTCAGCACCGGAAGCTCATGGGCGCGGGCGACGAAATGGCAGGAGGTCGGCACGCTGAAGAGGTAGGCGCCGTCGCCGAGCGTCGCGATTACGGTCTTCGATCGATCGGCGGCTTTGATCCCGAGCGCAGCCCCGAAGCCCCAGCCGAGGCCTGAGGAGGGCGGGCTCGCGAAGTAGCTCCCCGGGCGGGTGAAGGCGGCGTGGCGGCGGTCCAGCGGGTACTCGTTCACGACGATGGCGGAGTCGTCGACAAGCTCACCCACGCAGCGCGAGACCCACTGGAAGCCGATCCGCTTCCGCGCGGACTCGCCCATCGCGGCGGCCTGCCAGGCCACCTGCTGCCGCCAGTGCTCAGCCGTGAGCCCCTCCCGGCGAGTGGCCACGACGCTCCGATCGGCGTGGCGCCGGACCGCCTCGGCCAGGAGCGGGAGGGCTGCCGTCGGCTCGGCCGCGATCGGGACATCGCACGGGTAGCTCCGCATCGGGTAGCGGGAAAAGAACGGGTCGATCCCGAGCTGGATGATGCTCGCGTCCTCGCGCGGCTTCTTGACCGACGGATACCACGGCACATCGGACTCGACCACCAGGATCACATCCGCCTGCTCGACGTAGGAGTTGGCCGCGCCCGCGGCGGTGAAGCCGAGGTGGAGCGGGTGAGTCTGGGGGAAGTTCACGAAGTACGGGTTCACCTCCACCACGCCGATGGCACCGGCCTCTGCCAGGGACACCATAGGCGCGACCGCGGCGGGATCGCGCCCCGCCATGGAGGTCAGGATGAGCGGGAACTCGGCCCGGGCCAGGAGCCGCGCGGCCTCTTCAATGCGTCCGGGGTCCGGGAATCGCCGGCTGTCGGTGCGCCGCCGTGACGGCGACTCGATCGTGATGGACTCGAGGCGCTCGGCCAGGACCTCCCGCGGGAGCGTGAGGTAGACAGGCCCCCGCGGCTGGGCCAGCATCAGCTCGAATGCGCGGTCCACCACCGACTGGAGCTGGGTCGAGTTCCTCAGCTCGTAGTCCCACTTCACATACTCGCGCAGCATCCCTGCCTGATCGAAGGCCTCCTGCGCCCAGTGGATGTGGAGGTTCCTGGCGCCGTGCAGCCCCTCTTCCGTGATCGGCGTGCGCCCGGCGGTGAAGAGGATGGGAATGCTGGAGCGCGAGGCGTTGATGATGGCACCGATGGCGTTGGCGGTGCCCACGGTTACGTGGACCATGACCACCTGCGGCCGCCCCGTGGCGACGTAGTAGCCGTGGGCCATGGAGACGGCGACGAACTCGTGGGGCACCAGGAGCGGGCGTGGGGTGGTCTTCCCCTCCGCCCTGAACCTGGCAAAGCCATCCACGAGGGAGGCGAAGTCGGTGCCGGCGTTGCCGAAGAAGCACTCCAC
>JACQRS010000065.1 GCA_016206385.1 Candidatus Rokuibacteriota bacterium
CTCCGCGGGCCTGGCGAGGAAGGTCCGCGCGCCCAGATAGCAGAGGAAGATCCCGCCCCCGAGGCGGAGCCACGTCTGCGACCCGACGAGCGCGCTCGACACGAGGGTCAGCCCGAACCCCGCGATCGCGCCGTAGACGCCGTCGGCCGTCGCCGCGCCGAGCCCCGTCGCGAGCCCCGACCGGCGCCCCTCGGCGAGCGTGCGCCGGATGCAGAGGAGGCCGATCGGCCCCACCGGCGCGGCGATCGAGAACCCGATGACGAGCCCGCGGAGGAGGACCCCGAGGTCGGTCAGCGGAGATCGAGCTCCATGAAGAGCGCGCCGGGGACGGGGTTCGCGTTGTACGGCGCGATCTCGACGAAGCCGAGCGTGCGGTAGAGCGCGATCGCCTCCTTCATGGACGGGAGCGTGTCCAGCCGCATGCGCGCGTAGCCGAGCGCGCGCGCCTCGCGGAGCGCCGCCGTCGCCAGCAGCCGTCCGGCGCGCCGGCCGCGGAACTCGGGCCGCACGTAGAGCCGCTTCATCTCGCACGCCTCGTCGCCGAGCGGCCGGAGCGCCACGCAGCCCGCGAGCGTGTCGCCCTCGACGGCGAACAGCAGCCGGCCCTTGGGCGGCGCGTAGGCGCCGGGCAGCCCCGCCAGCTCCTGCTCGAAGCCCTGGAAGCAGAGGTCGATGCCGAGCGAGCGCTCGTACTCCCTGAAGAGCGTCCGCGCGCGCTCGATGTCCCCGGCGGTCGTCGCCTGCACGATGTCCATCAGGGCTACGTCAGGTAGAACGGGCGCGCCGCGTCGCGGCGGTAGGGGTAGCGCGCGAGCGCGGCGGGGTCTGGATCGGCGCCCAGCCCCGGCGTGTCCGGCACGCCGACGAACCCGTCTGCGCAACGAATCGGCGCCGCGAGCAGCGGCGCCGCGAGCTCGCCCGGTGGGAATTCCACGTACGGCACGCCGGGCGTGGCCGCGATCAGGTGGAGGGTCGCGGCCAGCCCCGGGCCGAAGTAGAAGGAGTGGGGCGCCACAGAGAGGTTGGCGCTGGCGGCGAGGGCGCAGATCTTCTTGAACTCCAGGAGCCCGCCCACCTTCGTCATGCTCGGCTGGAGGATGTCAACGGCGCGCTGGGCGATCATCTCCCTGAAGCCGAAGGCTGTGGCCTCGTTCTCGCCTGCGGCGATGGACGTCTCGACAGCGGCAGCGACCTCGGCCAAGCCCCGGTAGTCCTCAGGCGGCCAGACCGGCTCCTCCAGCCAGGCGAGGTCATAGGGGGCGAAGCGCCGCGCCATGGCGATCGCCTCACGCGGGTTCCAGACGCAGTTGACATCCAGCATGATCTCGACGCCAGGCCCGACGGCTTCCCGCGCTGCCGCCACAGACTCGACGTCTATCTGGTGGAGCTTGATCGCTGTGAATCCCTGGGCGACGTACTGCTGGGAGGCCTCGGCGACTTCGGCGGGGGAGCGGTAGCGCATGAGGCTCGCGTAGGCGCGGATGCGGGGCGTGATGAGGCCGCCGAGAAGCTCGTAGACTGGCAGCCCGCGGGCCTTGCCGGTGATGTCCCAGAGGGCCAGCTCGACGCCGCTGATGGCGATCATCGCGAGGCCGCGCCTGCCGTAGAGGAAGGTGGCACGATGCATCTTCTCCACCAGGCGCTCGATCTGGGTCGGGTCCTCGCCCAGGAGGATGGGCTTGAGCTCGGCCTCGATCACGTTGCACACGGCAAGCGGAGCGCCGAGGGCGAAGGACTCGCCGACGCCCACCAGCCCCTCGTCGGTGTGGAGCTGGATCATGATCTGCTTCCGCGCTGCCTCAGCCCATGGGGACGGCGGCCGCATGGGGCGGAAGGGGATCGAGAGCGGGAAGGTCTTGGTGTCGGTGAGCTTCATCTGACCCTTTGGCTCACCGGGAGGTCGTGGCTCGATTGTAATAGGAGAGGTCGTAGTAGCGACTTGGGTCCGTCAGCTCCTTCTGCGGACGGCCGTACTCGCTGCGGATCTTGAGCACGGTTCGGATGCCTTCCACGTCCAGCGTCGCGGTGGGGTGGAAGCCGCCCGTCGGGGCGAGCAAGACATTGTAGGTCTTCTCGGCGAGCTCGGGAGACATCCCCCGGACGTTTTTCTGGAGGATTTGGAGCGCCTCGGTCTTGTTGGCGCGGTCGTAGAGCCAGGAAAGGCCTGCCGCGTAGGCGCGGATGAAGCCGACGAGCTGGTCGGCGTGGGCCTGGGCCCAGGAGCGCCGCGCGGCGCCGACCAGCCCCTGGTAGCGATGGAGCACATCAACGGCGTTTCCGAGAATCCTGAACCCCTGGGACTCGGCGATGATCTCGAAGGGCGTGATCAGCAGCGTGCCCGCGTGCTTCTTCTCCTTGAGGGCTTCCCATCGCTGGAGCACGCCCCCGGCCCGCACGAGCGTGTACTCGCCGTCGCGCAGCCCGCCCAGCGCCAGCATCTTCCTGAGCACGAAGGCATACCCCGTGGTGAGCGCATCCACCGAGAGCTCCTTGCCCCGGAGATCGGCGTAGCTCTTGTTCTCGGGCTGAACGACCAGCCGCAGGAAGCCGTTGTCGCCCCCCATGAAGGCGAACAGATCGGGAGTCCCCGTGACCGGCGCCTCTCCCTGGCCCTCCTGGTACGCGATGACGTTATCGATAGCGGTCATGCCGATGTCGAAGTTGCCGGCGATCAGGTTGGTGAGCTGGAACACCGACGACGGGGTCGGGGTCAGCTTCACCTCAAGCCGCTCCCGTGAGAAGAAGCCCTTTTCCTGGGCCGCCCAGATCGGCCAGTTGAACCCTCCCGGGAAGACGATCACCTTAAGGGTGTCTAACCCGTAGGCGGAGCCGGCCGGCAAGAGCGACAGGCAAGCGAGGGCAACGAGAAAGAGAC
>JACQRS010000066.1 GCA_016206385.1 Candidatus Rokuibacteriota bacterium
CGCGGAGAGCCTCGGCCAGCGTCTCCGCGCCCATGGCCTAACGGGGAGCCGGTGCGGGGGCCGCGGCCCGGAGCGAGAGGATCCAGTCGAGGATGGCGTGGGCGACTTGGAGCTTGGGCATCCGCGGAAGCTCCTTGACCCCGCCCCACCGGTCCAGCAGAAGCACCTCGTTGTCGTCGGACTCGAAGCCCACCCCGGCCCGGCTCACGTCGTTGGCGACGAGAAGGTCGATGCCCGTGGCCTGGAGCTTCTCCCGGGCGTGGAGCGCCACGTCGTGGGTCTCGGCGGCGAACCCCACCACGAAGGCGCGACCCTTTTTCGCGGCGACTTCCGTGAGGATGTGGGGGGTCGGGGTGAGGGGGATCGTGAGCCTCTCCTGTTTCGAGGCGATCTTGGTGGGGCGCGCGGCCACGGGCCGGTAATCGGCCACGGCCGCAGCCTTGATCACGATGCTGACGCCGGGCAGGTGGTGGAGCACGGCCTCCCGCATCTCCTCGGCGGTCTGGACCGGCACGAAGACAGCGCCGGGCGGCGGGGGCAGCACCGTCGGCCCGGACACCAGGATCACCTCAGCGCCCCGCCTCGATGCGGCGAGAGCGATCGCGTACCCCATCTTGCCCGAGGACCGGTTCGAGAGGTACCGAACCGGATCGACCGGCTCCCGGGTCGGACCCGCGGTGATCAGGATCCGCTGGCCAGAGAGGTCCTTCACCGGCGTCAGCAGATGGTAGAGCGCTTCGAGGATAGTCTCCACCTCGGGGAACCGCCCCGGGCCTGAGAGGCCCGAGGCCAGCGCGCCCACCTCCGGGTCGAGGACAGTCACGTCCCGTGACCGGAGCGTGGCGACGTTGGACCGGACCGCCGGGTGCTCCCACATTCCCCCGTCCATCGCGGGCACCATGAGCACAGGGCTGCGGCAGACGAGGAGCAGGGTGGTGAGAAAGTCATCGGCGATGCCGTGGGCAGCCTTGGCGAGGACATTGGCGGTGGCGGGCGCCACCAGGAGCGCGTCCGCGCTCTCGGCTAACGCCACGTGTTGGACCGCCGCCTCGCTTCCTGGGTCGAAGAGGTCGGTCAGGACCGGCCGGCCCGAGAGGGTGCGCCAGGTCAGCGGGCCGACGAACTTCTGGGCCGCCTCGGTGAGGACCACCGTGACGCCGGCGCCAAGCCGCGTCAGCTCCCGGAGGAGGTAGACCGCCTTGTAGGCCGCGATGGACCCGCTGACGCCCAGGATCAGCTCTTTGCCGTCGAGCCTCATCACGCACGCGCCCGCTCAGAGCTTGAGCGACTCGCCCTCCTCCTTGAGCCGGTACCCCAGCTTGCCCTCGGCCACCTCCTCAAGGGCGACGCTGCCGCATTTCTTGTACCTGGACTCCACCTGCGGCGCCGCGCCGCGGTTGAGCTGGCGGGCCCGCTTCGCCGAGAGCACCACGAGCAGGTACCGGTTGGGAACCTTCTCCAGCGACTTCTCGAGAGAGGGGAAGCCCATCCGCAACCTCCTTCCTAGTCGGAGATTCCGAGGTCCGAGCGCCTGAGGGAGAGACGGCTGGTGCGGCAGCGCTCGGCCTGGATAACGGCCGCGAGCTGGTCCACCGCTTCCTTCAGGTCCCGGTTGATGATCAGGTAATCGTACTCCCGCCAGGCCACGACCTCCTCCCGGGCCCGCACCAGGCGGCGGGCGATCTCCTGGGGGGCATCGGACCTGCGTTCCCTGAGCCGCTGCTCCAGCTCCGCCATCGTGGGAGCCACGACGAAGATCAGCACCGCCTCCGGGTACCGGCTCCGGAGCTGGCGGGCGCCCTGCGTGTCGATGTCCAGCAGGATGTCGCGGCCCGCCTCGAGGGCCTGCTCCAGCGTCCGCGTCGAGGTCCCGTACAGGTTGCCGTGGACCACGGCCCACTCGGCGAACTCGCTCCGCGCCACCATCTCGCTGAAGACGGCCTCGGCGACGAAGCGGAAGTCGACGCCATCCATCTCGCCGGCACGCGGCGCCCGCGTCGTATAGGAGACCGAGTAGGCCAGCTCGGGCACCACCGACCGCACCTCACGGCAGAGCGTGGTTTTTCCCGCGCCGGAGGGCGCCGAGACCACGATCAGCGTCCCCCGCCGTCTACTCACCGGCCAGGTTCCGCTCCGGCGAGGCCAGCCGCTGGGCCAAGGTCGCCGGCTCGAGCGAAGAGAGGATCAGGTGATCGCTCTCCGTCACGACCACCGCCCGTGTCCGCCGTCCGTTGGTCGCATCCACGAGCTTGAGGCTCCCCTTGGCTCCCTCGATCAGGCGCTTGACCGGTAGCGAGTCCAGGGCCACGATGGCCACGATCCGGCTCGCCACCACCACGTTGCCGTGTCCCACGTTGACCAGACGCGTCCCCGCCACTTCACCCCTCATTCGATGTTGAGCACCTGCTCCCTGAGCTTCTCCAGGAGGCCCTTGGCCGCGATCGTGGACTGAGAAAGCTCCAGGTCATCCGCCTTCGAACCCACTGTGTTCACCTCCCGGTTCATCTCCTGGATCAGGAACTCCAGCGTCCGCCCCACCGCGCCACCCTCCTTCACCAGGCCCGCAAACTGGTCGAGGTGGGCTCGGAGGCGGGCCAGCTCCTCGGTGATGTCCACCCGCTCCGCCCAGAGCGCCACCTCCGTGGCGAGGCGCCCTTCGTCCACCGCGAGGTCGCCCAGGAGCCGCCGGATCCGCTCGCGGAGCCGCGCGGTCTGACGGTCGACGGCAGCGGGCACGCGCGCCGCCATCCGCTCCACCTCGGCGGCCAGCGCGTCATGGAGCTCGATCAGCGCCTTGGCGAGTGCGCTCCCCTCGCTCTCGCGTCGCGCCGACAGCTCCGTCAGCGCGCGGGTGAGCCCGTCGGCGAGGAGCGGCCAACTCTCCTCCGGCGCGAGCGGCTCCGAGTCGTCCAGCGAAATGACCCCGGGACGCTCCAAAAGCCACTCGGCCGTGGGCATGGCTGTCACGCCCAGCTCGGCAGCCAGCCCCCGCGCCAGCTCCGCATACTGGCGGACGAGTTCCTGGTCGACCCTCACCTGTCCCCGCCCCGTCGCCAGGGAGCGGAGCCCCACGCTCACCTCCAGCCGTCCCCGTCGGACTTGCCCCTGGATGAGACGCCGGGCTTCCAGTTCCAGGCCGGCGATCGAGCGCGGAAGCTTGAGCGCGATGTCCAGATGCCGGTGGTTCAGCGACCGCGCCTCCACCGTCACGGCGAACCTCTCCCCCGCTACCTCAGCCCTGCCGTATCCCGTCATGCTCCGGATCATCGTGATTTGAGGGCCAGAAGGGACGGGCGAGATCGGGACCCGACCATCAGCACATACTACGCAAAATCGCGCGGAAATGTCAATGTTTTCAGCGGGATTTGCGCCAACCGGGTCGCGGGTGGCGGCCGTGAGCCGGCTAGACGTGCGCAGGGAGAGAGCGATGTCACACTCGGAGCTCGAGGATATACAGGCCCCCGGCGAGCCGGTCCACTGAGTAAACCACCCCGCGCTCGTCCACGAACACGTCGTTGAGCTGAATCGCACCGACCCGGGACCGACGTGGCGCCAGCGGCACGTAGCTGGCGACTTCAACCGGGCGGAACGGGTCGGAAAGATCAAAGGCGCGGACGCCCGCGTTGAAGAAGGTGCCGACGATGACGGTCTCGGACACCCACGAACCCGGCGCGGGACGGTTCTCGTGAATGTTGTGGGCGCCGAACCGGCCGCCCCGACGGGCGAAGGTGTCAAACGGCGGCATGGGGCACGTGGCAACCGGCACCAGGTTGCTCTCCTCCCGGGCGTCGAGCACCCACACGAGCTTCGGCCAGTCCGCCCCGCCATCCTTGATGCTCTCGTCGGTCACCACGAGAAGCTGGCGGTCGAGGAGCGGCAGCACCGTGTGAGTGAAGCCCGGAAACGGCGGGTGGGGGTCCCAGCGGCCGACGAGCCGGGGACGCGCCATGTCGGAGATGTCCAGGATGAGCGCGCCGCCGTCGATGTAGCCGATGTAGGCGCGGTCGGGCCGCCGCGGGTAGACGTTCGTGTTGTGCGCCCGAAAGCCGGTGTCGTACTTCGGATGGCGCCGCGGGGGAGGCTCGAGGTCGCCGTCGCGCGTCCCCGGCAACCACCAGCGGCCGACCTCGGTGGGCCGCGCGGGGTCGCGGACGTCAACGATCCGGTAGCACTGGTCATCCTTGGGGTTCCGCGGCGTGAAGTCCGGGGCGCCGCTGCTCATGTGGACGTGCCCGCCGACGAACCAGAGGTGATGAACGCCCCGGGAGGCTGGGCCGGAGGCGTCGAAGGTCGCGACGGAGCGCGGGGCGGCCGGATCCCTCACGTCGAAGATCTCGAAGCCCGCGGGTGTCATGCCGGGACGGCTGGTCTGGTACGCCACGACGAGCAGGTCGTCGGCCAGATCCAGCGAGTTCGAGCGCATCTGGTCGTGGGGAAGGCCTGTTTGAACGATGACGGAGGACTTCCGCGGGTTCGTGACGTCCACCCCGACGAAGTTCTTGGGCGGCGACTCGTATGCGACCCAGAGCACGCGGCGCCGGTTCCGCGTCAGCTGGATCACCATGCCCTCGCCGCAGTTCCCGAAGCCGTTCAGCTCGTGGTGGGCCAACAGCCGCATGTTCCGTGATCGGCGCACGCTCATCGCTCCCTTCGATCGGCTCCCGGGCGGGTTCGTCGAGCGCGTCGGTGCCATTCCCGCTAGCGGCCGCCCAGGTGGCCGACGACCTCCCGCTGGCATTCCAGAAACTCCACGCTCAGCGTGTCCCGGGGCCGGGGCATCGCGATCCGGACCTGCGCCTTCACGGTTCCCGGGTGGGGCGTGAGGACGACGATCCGGTCCGCCAGGTACACCGCCTCCGCCACGTTGTGGGTCACGTAAATGACGGTCTTCTTGGTTTCCCGCCAGACATCCACCAGGAGGCGCTGCATCTCCTCCCGCGTCAGGGCATCCAGGGCTGCGAAAGGCTCGTCCATGAGGAGGACCGCCGGGTTGTAGGCGAGGGCGCGGGCGATGGCGACCCGCTGCTGCATCCCGCCCGAGAGCTCGTGGGGATAGGAGCGGGCGAACTTCTCCAGCTTGACCAACCGGAGGAACCGGAGCGCCACCTCCTCCCGCTCAGCCCGAGGGACCCCCTTCATCTCCAGCCCGAACTCCACGTTCCGCTGCGCCGTCCGCCAGGGAAAGAGCTGGGCGAAGTCCTGGAAGACGATCCCCCGGTCGAAGCCCTTACCCGTCACGGGCTTGCCCCCGAGGAGAACCGCCCCGCGGGTCGGCTTGAGGAAGCCCGCGACGACGTTCAGGAGAGTCGTCTTGCCGCAGCCGCTCTGGCCCACGACGCAGAGGAACTCCGAGGGCTCGACCGCGAAGCTCAACTCCCTGAGCGCGGTCAGGGGGCCGTCGGCGGTCGCGTACTCGAAGGTGATGCTGCGAAGCTCCAGGTGATGCATCGCCCCTCAGCCCGCCACGGCCTTGACCATGCCCCAGAGCCCCACTGTCCGCCGCTCGATGGCCTGGAAGATCAGCCGCTCAAAGGCCAGGCCCAGGATGCCGATGACCACCAGGCTCGCCATCATGACATCGGCGTTGAGGAACTCCTTGGAGTCGAAGATCACCCAGCCAAGCCCCCAGCTGGTGGCCGCGATCATCTCGCCGCCGACCACCGCGATCCACGACCGCGCGAAGGCTTGGCGGAGCCCTGTGATGACGAAGGGCATGGACCCCGGCAGGACCACCTTCTGGAAGAGCACTCGCTCGTCGGCGCCCATGGCTTCCGCGGCCCTGATCCAGAGGCGACTCACCGACCGGACCCCTGTCCACGCGTTCAGGATGATAGGGAAGGTCGCGGCGTAGAACACCAGCGCGATGGCCGCCGTGTTCCCGAGGCCGAACCAGAGGATGAAGACCGGCACCCACGCCAGCGACGGGATCGGCGAGAGGACGCTCACCAGCGGGATGAAGAACCGCTCGACGTGCCTGAAGCGTCCCATCAGCATCCCGATCGGAAGGCCCACCGCTGCCGCCAGGGCGAGGCCCGCCAGGATCCGGTAGAGCGTGTAGAGGACGTGGCGGAGCAGCGTGCCGTCCAAGAGCATCCGGCCGAGGGCGGCGCCGATGGCGACCACGGAAGGCGTCAGGGCTGGGGCGAAGAGACCGCTCCGGGCGAAGCTCTCCCAAACCAGCGCCGCCAGCCCGAAGGAGCACACCGTGCCGAGGATGGGACGGACCACTCCGGGGTGCCTCATCGGGCCATCATTCCCCACCGAACCACGGTGAACTCTTCGAGCTTCTGGAACACGAGCTTTTCCAGGGCGAGACCCACACACCCGATCACCGCGATGCCGGCCAGCATGACGTCCGTGTTCAGGAACTCCCGCGCGCCGAAGATGAGCCACCCGAGACCCACGGAAACGGACGTGAGCATCTCAACCGCCACCAGAACCCGCCAGGCGCGCGCCAGGCCCAGGCGGAGGCCGGTGAGGACGTAGGGGAGGGCGCCCGGGAGCACCACCTTCCTGAAGAGCTGGTGCTCCGGGGCGCCCATGGACTCGGCCGCCCGGATCCAGATGGCCTTCACCGCCTTCACCCCGGTCCAGGTGTTGACGACCACGGGAAAGGCGGCGGCGAACCCGACCAGCAGGACCGCCGGCAGGTTGCCGAGGCCGAACCAGATCACGAACAAGGGGGCGTAGGCCAGCCCCGGAATGGGATTCCCGACGCTGACCACCGGCACGAGCAGATCCTCTGCCCAGCGGTATCGGCCCATGACGATCCCCGCCACCACCCCGAGGACGGCGCCGAGGAGGAAGCCCACGATGAGGCGGAGGATCGTGGTCAGGGCGTGGACCGGCAGGATGCCGTTACCGACCAGCCGGACGAACGTCGAGACGATAGTCTCGACGCCGGGAAAGAGCTTCGGCGGGAACGGGCCCAGGAGGTGGAACGCCTGCCAGAGGATCCCGACGACGACGAACGGAAAGACAACCTCGGCGAGAGAGATCAACGCCCGTCGCACGTGGATCGCCCATGGCCTCCTATCGGCTTCCCAGGGCGATTCCCCCCGCACGGGCGCGCCGCGCCCTTAGAGGCCGACTCTGGCCTTCTGCAAGAGCTGCTTGTTCAGACCCTTGGCGACGTCGGGGACGCTCTTGAGCCGTCGCCCG
>JACQRS010000006.1 GCA_016206385.1 Candidatus Rokuibacteriota bacterium
CGATGAGGGAGTCGGCCCTGAGGTCCCGCCGCGCGATCTCCACCAGCTCCGGGAGGCTCCCCGTCACCTCGGAGAGCCGCCGGCTCCAGATCCGCACCTGCTCTCCCGCCTTGTGGAGCTGGATGCGCGCGCCGTCGTACTTGAACTCGAGCGCGGTCCGGCCCCGGTGGGCCTCGAACACCCGGGCAAAATCCTGCGCGAGCTCAGCGAGCATCGGAAGGAGCGGAACGAAGAGCCGGATCCCGACCCGCTCGAGGCCCGACGGCCCCTCGGCCAGAGCGATGCGCGCGACCTCCGAAGGATCGGAGAGGAAGAGGGTGGCCCGGCGGACCAGCTCGGGGTCGGCGTCCGCGGCCCGGGCCACCGCCTCCTGGAGCAGGCCGTCGTGCAGGCCGATTCGCATCTCGCCGAGCAGAATCTTGGTGACGACCTCTCGCTCTGCGCTGCTCGCCCGGCCAAAGAGTTCGCGGAGTCGCTCGGCCTTCACCCGCCGCGATCCCCCACCGGAGGCCTCGGCCACGCCGGCGAAGCTCCGAGCCACATCTTGAAGCGTCAGGCTCGACGTTGCCGGAGCCGCGCCCACCGCCTCCACGATCTCGGACAGCGTCGCCCAGCTCACCTCGAGCCCCCTCGGGTCCGAAGCCGGAAACGGGCGCCCGGTCAGAAACGCCACCGCCCAGGGGATCTCCTCCGCCGTCAGCCGGCGGAGCAACTCCGCCACCGCGGCGGTCTTGGCGAGCCGGCTCCGGGTCGAGGCCAGAGCGCTGCAGAGTTGGCAGAACTCGGCGAAGATCATGCCTCGATTATACGACCCGCACGAGGGTCAGCGCCGCCTTGACAGGGTGACGACGAAACCGTACGGTAGTTTTATGGCGTATCGGCTCCTCTACTTTCCGGGCTCGGACGCGGCGCGCCTCGTCGCCGAGCTGCCGGAGAGCTACGAGCGCATCCCGCTCAGCGGCGCGGCGTCTGACCCGCCTGAGCTGGACGGCCCGGCGGTGCTTCTGGTGGACGCGACGGCCGACCAGCTCGAGCGCGCCGTCGCCCTCAAGGCCCGCCACCCTGTGCTGGAGATCGTCGCCCTGGCGGATCCCGCGAACCTGCCAGCGGCTCCGGCAGACCAGGTGTACACGTACCTTCTCAAGAGCGTCCCGGTGCCGCTCCTGGCCAAGACCCTGGCCAACGCCTTCGCCCACATCCAGCTGGCTCGGGAGCAGGAGCAGACCAAGGCGGACCTCGGCCTCCTGGCCCAGGAGCTGCAGGAGCTCAACGCCATCGGGATCAAGCTCTCCTCCGAGCGCGACACCGATACCCTGCTGGAGTTGATCCTGACCACGGCCCGTGCGATCACGGGAAGCGACGCCGGCTCCCTCTACCTCGTCGAGGAAGACGAGGCCGGCAACCGCCGCCTCCGCTTCAAGCTGGCCCAGAATCAGAGCATCCAGGTCCCCTACAAAGAGTTCACCATGTCGATCAACGCCGAGAGCGTCGCCGGCTACGTGGCCCTGACGGGTGAGATCCTGAGCCTGGAGGACGCCTATTTCCCCCCGGCGGGCGCGCCCTTCCACATTAACCGGGCCTTCGACCAGCAGGTGGGCTACCGGACCAAGTCCATGCTGGTGATCCCGATGAAGACCCAGAAGGGGGAGATCATCGGGGTGCTCCAGCTCATCAACCGCAAGGCCGACCGCACCCGGGCCTTCGCCTCACTGGAACAGATCGAGCGCGGGACCGTGCCCTTCTCACCGAGCTCCCAGGACCTCGCCAACTCCCTGGCCTCGCAGGCTGCTGTCGCCCTGGAGAACAACCGCCTCTACTCGAGCATCCAGACCCTCTTCGAGGGCTTCGTGAAGGCCTCGGTGACCGCTATTGAAGCGCGCGACCCCACCACTGCCGGGCATTCCTTCCGCGTGGCCGACCTGACCCTGGGGCTGGCCGAGGTGGTGGACCGGGTGGAGGCGGGCCCCTACGGTGAGGTGCGATTCACGCTGGAGGAAATGAAGGAGATCCGCTACGCCTCGCTCCTCCACGACTTCGGCAAGGTGGGCGTGAGGGAAGACGTGCTGGTGAAGGCCAAGAAGCTCCAGTCCAAGCATGTGGAGCTGATCAGGCAGCGGATCGACGTCCTGAAGCAGGGAGTCGCACTCAAGTACAGCCAGAAGAGGATCGAGTACCTGCTGGACAAAGGGCGCGAGCAGTTCATGGAGGAGTTCAAGATCTACGACGCCGAGATGCAGGCCGCGATCAAAGAGCTGGACGACTGCCTCAGGACCGTCCTGATCGCCAACGAGCCGGCCCTGATGCCGGAGGATTTCGCCTCAGCCGTGAAGCAGCTCGCGCTCAAGAGCTTCGCGACGCAGCTCGGCACCCCGCAAACCATCATCACACCGGAGGAGGCCCGGATTCTCTCGATTCCCAAGGGAAGCCTCAGCGAGGAAGAGCGGCGGCAGATCGAGTCCCACGTGGTCCACAGCTTCCAGTTCCTGGCCCAGATCCCGTGGACCAAGGAGCTCAAGCGCGTGCCGCTGATCGCGCGCTCCCACCACGAGAAGCTGAACGGCTCCGGGTATCCGTACGGGCTGAAGGCCGATGAGATCCCGCTCCAGTCCAAGATGATGACGATCTCCGACATCTACGATGCGCTCACCGCAGCCGACCGTCCCTACAAGAAGGCCGTACCCGTGGACACGGCCCTGGACATCCTGAGCTACGAGCGGAAGGCGGGGCTCATCGACCCCATCCTCCTGGATCTTTTCATCGAGGCCAAGGTTTTCGAGCGCACCCGTCCCCGCGCCTAGCTGTTCCTCGTCGCGTCGCGTCGCTCAGCCTCCCATCAAGGTGAACAGGGCACCCCAGGCGCAGATGCCGAACACCGTCGCGCAGGCAGCCAGGAGATCCTGAGCGATCAAGGACGTCTTCACCCGGAGTACTCTCAGACGCGCTCGCGGAACACTGCGATGACCCGACCGAGAATCTTCACCTCCCGCTGGCCTCGCTTGACGACGATCGGCGCCATCGTGGGGTGTTCGGGCCTGAGGACGATCGCCTCGTCCTCGCGCCCGAAGCGCTTCACCGTGGCCTCGTTATCAAGGAGGGCCACCACGATCTCACCGGGCTGGGCCGTTTCCTGCCGCCTCACGAGGACGAGGTCGCCTTCCACGATGTGGGCATTTACCATGCTGTCGCCGCGCACGCGGAGGGCGAAGAGGTCCTCACCCCTGCCCGCGAGCCAGTCGGCCAGGATGGGCAGGCTCCCCTCCTGATTCTCCTCCGCCAGGAGCGGCACGCCGGCCGCGATACGACCGAGGACGGGAATCTCGCGGACCGCCGGGCCGCGATCAGCCAGGGTCAGGACCCGGGAGGTTCGCCGGGTTCCCACGCGACGCCGGAGCATGCCCTTTCGCTCAAGCGCCCGGAGGTGGTCGAAGGCGGCGCGCGGAGTCACGCGGAAGCGCGCGCCGATTTCCCTGACGGTGGGCGGTACCCCGTGGCGCTGGGTGAAGCTCCTGATGAAAGCCAGGATTTCCCGCTGCCGGGCTGTCAGCTCTCTCATTCGCTCCCTCTCCACTGACACGTGTGAGCCGCATAGGGGGATGGCGACCTTGACACAAGATTAGTCAACATGTGATGAGATGTCAAGAGAAAA
>JACQRS010000072.1 GCA_016206385.1 Candidatus Rokuibacteriota bacterium
CCAGAGCATCGTGCTCATGCCGAAGACGGCGTGGGTCGGCACACCCCGGGAGGTGGAGAGGTAGCCGAGCCCGTGATACGCGCGGTAGAGGTGGGAGGGGCCGTCGATCAGGAAAAAGCGCGGCATCACGGGGACGGCGTGGACCGGAGCCCCTCGCTGAATATCCGGTCGTAGAACTTTCTCACTTCCACGGTCCGCCGCCTGTACTCCGCGAGGAACTCGGCCCGGCTCTGAAACCCGAGGCTCCGGGCCAGGCGCGCCGGCATGGAGCTGGCGACCTCCAGGGCGTCCATCGGCCTGGCGCCGAACAGCCGAAGGGCAACGCTCACCCGGCGCAGAAAGCGATAGTGGTCGGTGAGAGCGACAGACTCGGCTTCGGGCAGAAGCCGCTCGCGACGGATGGCGGCGAGGGCCGAGAGCGTGTTGGCACGCCTGAGCGCGGGGAGCCGATCGCCGTGGGCGAGCTGGACGGCTTGAGCGATGAACTCCACATCCGTGAGCCCGCCCCGGCCCAGCTTCACGTGAAACCGCCCGGGTGTTTCCTTACCCAGCTCGAGCTCCAGGCGCCGGCGGCTCTCGTGGATTTCCTTCAGCTCCGCGGGGGCGAGCGGCCGAGAGTAGACGATCTCCCGGATCACGCGCTGCACCCGCCGCGCCAGACCTGGATCCCCCCAAACGACGCGGGCGCGGGTCAGGCTCTGGCGCTCCCACAGCTCGGCCCACTCGCGGTAGTACGCTTCGATCGCTGTGAAGCTCGAGGCGAAGCCGCTTCCCCGACTCCCCGGGCGAAGCCGGAGGTCCACCGGGAAGACTGTGCCGGCTGCCGTGATGTCGCCGAGGAGGCTTGAGAGCCGCTCCACTACCCGGTCGTAAAAGCCGTGGACCTGGTCATCACCCTCGTGGATGACGAAGAGGTCGAGGTCGGAGCCAGGGGTCAATTCGCGGCCTCCGAACTTGCCGAGCCCCACGATCACCGCGGGGGCCAGCCGGTCATGCCCCGGGCTCCCCTCCCCGGACCCGCCAGCAAGCGAGAGCGCCAGCGTCCACGCCACCGCCACCGCAGCGTCAGCCAGCGCCGTCAGCTCGCGTGAGAAGCCCTCCACGGTCGTCACTCCCAGGAGAAAGCGCCAGGTGATTCCCAGCTCCTCGGCCTGTTTGGCGCGGCGAAGCCTGTCTTTCCTCTCGGCTCCCGTCAGCGCCGGCCCGAGGGCGGGAGCCAGGGCGTGCCGAAACTCCGCCTTCCGCCTGGACCGCCTGAAGGCGGCGGGATCGGCGAGCCTGGCAAGGAGCTCGATCTGAGTGGTCAGGAGCTGAGCCAGCGGCTCCCCCCGGGCGCAGAGCGTCACCACGTTGGCGAGGAGGTCGGGCCGCTCGGCGAGCACGTCCAGATACGCGGCGCGCGGGCCCACCGCGGTGACGAAGCGCTCGAACTGGTTCAGCGCTTCGTCGGGGTCCGGGCTCTTCCAGAGGGCATCCAGGAGGATCGGAAACATCCTCGTCAGCGCGTTTCGGGCGCGCTCGGGATACGGGATCAAGGGGCGTCCTTCGAGGATCAGGCGGAGGTTCTGCCGCGCCCGCTCGGGGTCGGTAAAGCCCGTCGCGCGAAGGGCCGCGGTGGACGGGATGCGCGGGTGTTTGATCTGGGACCGCGGCGTCTCCAGGAAGCGGACGAAGGCGCGGTGAACCTCCCGGGTCACGGCGCGGTACCGGGAGCTGAACGCCCGGGCGGCGCGGGAGGGGGGAAGCGCGATGCCGACTCGCCGGGCCAGCTTGCCAAGCTCGCCGGGATCCGCGGGCAGCGTGTGGGTCTGAAACTCGTGGAGGATCTGGAGCCGGTGCTCCACGGTGCGGAGAAAGGTGTAGCTCTCGGTGAGGCGGCGCCCGAGCTCCGGTGAGAGGTAGCCGCGCTCCACGAGGCGAAAGATCGCGCGGAGCGTGTTGCGTTCCCTGAGCCAGGGGTCGTCGCCCCCGTACAGGAGCTGGAGCGCCTGGACCAGAAACTCGATCTCCCGGATCCCACCCACCCCCAGCTTGACGTTGGCGCGCTCGGCGCCCTTGGCGCGCAGCGAGCGGTCGATCTCCCGCTTCATGGCCCG
>JACQRS010000067.1 GCA_016206385.1 Candidatus Rokuibacteriota bacterium
GTGATCTGTTCCGCTCGAACCTCCATGCAGCGACGCATCAATGAACGCGCCTCCGGTCTATCGATGTTCTTCGGAACAGATTGAGCCCAGCCCTGAGACGGAAGGTCGCCCGGGCCGGCTCCGTCTGCTCTGTGGACTCCTGGCCCTCTCCGCACTTCTTCCGACGGCGGCCGCGGGGTCCGAATCCTCTTCTGACGGCTCTTGCGTGCGGGGGCCGATCCGGATCCGCAATCAGTTCCCGCTGAGCCTCCATTTCTTGAGCTTCCCGGCCGAGAGCGCTGCTCTCCTTGCGCGGGGAGAATGGCGAGTTGGGTTTGACCTCACGACGTCCAACATCTTCGTCGACTCGCTCGACGGGGACGTTTTACGCCCGGCGGGCCGCAGATCCCTAAGGCAGGACGAGTTTGAAGCCCTGATCGCAAGCGGCCCGAATCGGGACCGGTTCCTGTTCGATGGGGAGGTGGTGCGAGGCTCGTTCGCGATCGCCTCGGGCCTCGGCCGCCGGCTGGAGGCAGGGGTTGAGATTCCATACGTGTACCTCGGGGGAGGGTCTCTGGACGGGCTCATCGAGGGATTCCATCAGCGCTTCGGTTTCGACCAGGCGGGCCGCGATCGATACCCGCGCGACGAGTTGCAGGTAGCCTTACACTTGGACGGGCAGACCCTATTCGTCTCCGACGCTGGCGGGACGAGCGGCGCGGCCGAGCCCGTCCTCTCCGGAAAATGGCTGATCCTGGACCACGGCCAGCGCCGGCCGGCCATGGCGCTTAGGGTCGCAGTCAAGCCGCCCGTCGGAGGTGAGCGCTTGATGACGAGCGGCCACTGGGATGCGGGGATCAACCTCGTTTTGGACAAGCACTGGAAACGGCAGAGCGCCTACCTGAATGTTGGCTACATCGTCCCGGGTTCGTGGTCCTTGTTGCCCGGCCTTCGGATCGCGAACTCCTTATCGGTCCTCTTGGCCTACGAGCGCTGCGTGGGCTCCCGCGCGTCAATCGTGTTGCAGAACCTTATACATACCAGCTTCCTGACGGACGCCACGGACACGGACCTGGCCGATCCGTCGCATGAACTCACGGCGGGCGTCAAATGGGAGGCGAAGCCAGGGGTGAGCGTGAGTGCTGCGATTACAGAGAACTACGCAACCTTTGACAGCAGTCCCGACATCGGCTTCCATGTCGGAATGGCTTCCCGCTTCTGAGTCGGGCCTGCTCGAGCTCTTTCGCGTCGATCCCTACGGGCATTAGTTGACAGCCGTCAATGCATCTATCTGCTATCGGCCCCCGGAGGCCAGCACCGTCCCCGGTCCAACGCTCTGTACTGCACCGCCGCTGTGACGCGCGCTGCAACTACCTCGGAGCGCTCGCCCGTCGCAGCCCGCTGGAAATCCCGCAGCGGCAGCGGCGGGATCTCGACCTGCACGTCGAAGCGGTCGAGGAGCGGCCCTGAGACGCGGGCGCGGTAGTGCGCGATCGTGGCAGGCGTGCAGCCACAAGGTCTGTCGGATCGGCCCGGGTTGCCACAGGCGCAGGGGTTCATCGCCTCTTGCCATGCGACAGGGAGGCCGTAAACCGCTGAGTTCGCCCGGCGCGCCACTCAGGGGCAATCGCCCGAGGTGGGAAGACGAATGAATCCCGAACTCGACGATCCATAGGACCCGCCGAAGCGGACCAGGTAGAAGAAGCCCTCACCCAACGCCGGCGTGGCCAGGTCCAGGTGAGCGGGAGCCGTGGTCGTATCGGTCGAGTCGTTCTCCAGGCAAACGACGGCGCCGAGGTTCACCCGGCCCGGGGTCTCTTGGAGCGAGCCGAGATCGCCCCGGATGGCATCGTAGGCCGCCTGGCCGGGGAGCTCGGTCCAGAGCAGAGCCGTATTGACACCGTCGAGGACGAACAGGCTCCGCTCCGGCGCATCTCCCAGGGAGTCGGGATCGTTGACCCCATCATCGGGGAGGCCGTCCGCGTCCCAGTCCACGTCGGGGAACTTCACGAGTTCCTTCGACGCCTCGGTGTCCGCGAAGACGCCGTCATCGTTGACATCGGTCCCGAGGATCGGGCAGTTGATGTCGCGGAAGATCCCTCCGACCAGGGGGAGGCCGGTGGCCGCGACGTCGTCCGCCGTGCGCGGCTGGCCGATCTGGTAGAAGCGGGTGTCGCCGCACGGCGCTCCCGGACCGATCGTGGGAGTGATGCCCCCGTCCAGGCAGCGCATCTTCCAGAGCGGGCTGTAGTCGGCCTCCTGGAAGAACGGGGCCCCACCGACCACGTTGAGAACGGCCTGGTCGTCATTCGGGACCCCGTTGCTGTCGACCGAGCCGGCGGGGAGGTTCGCGTTCGGCGGCAGCGGCGCGCGTCCGTAGGCCAGGAAGAACAGATCTCGCTCCCCGGGGAACCCCGTCCTGTCCCACTGGTCCTCGATGGCCTCGCTCACCAGGCCCGCGTCGGAGAGGCCCTTCGTTTCGTAGGTGACGAAGTGGACGATCCGGCCCGCAGCGTAAGCGCTGATGCGGGGGCGCCGGACCTCCGGCTGCTGGACGAAAGCGACCGGGAGATCGCTCAAGGTTCTGCCCTGGATGTGCTGGGGTGACAGGTTGCCTCCGGCGAAGCGGTCCACGACCCCGGTGTTCGGCACCGGCCCCCACAGTTCACCCGCGCTCTGCTGCTGATCGAGAGGCACCGAGGCTCCCACGGGGGCCGGCACCCCGGGCGCATTCACGAAGCCGAGGGAGCGCGTGGACTCGGCGAGAGCCAGGGCCTCCTCCACGGATGTGGGCTGGACCTCGCAACCGGGCAGGGCAACATCGACGACCTCCCGCATCGCAAGGTCCGGAACGAGGTCCTCCAAGGAGGCCGATGGA
>JACQRS010000068.1 GCA_016206385.1 Candidatus Rokuibacteriota bacterium
CCGTCCTTGGCGTTCTCCTTGGCTTAGCGCTGTACGGGGCGAGCCTCGCCCCCGCCGAGGCGGCTGGCGTGACGGTCATCGTCGGCGACAGGCACCGGCTCCATCGCGACCCTCATCACCCGCCCAGACACCATTACCACAGGACTCACCACGGGCATGGGGTGCACCCGCGGAGCGAGACCCTGATCGTCCCTCACGCAGCGGTCGTCGTCCCGGCCCCGCCGTCTCGCCGTTGGGTCTCCGGCTACACGACTTACCAGTGGGTCCCGCAGAGCGTCACCTATGGGGTCTGGGTGCCCGGCCACTGGTCGCCGGAAGGTTCCTGGATTCCCGGACACTACGAGCGGCGAACGGTCCACACCGGATACTCTCGGCCGGTCCGGGTGGAGGGATACTGGGTCCCGTACTAGCGGGGCCTTACCTGGCCCCGGCCTCCTTCAGCGCGCTCAGACGCTCCTTGGCCAGGGGTGCCTCCTCGGACTGCGGAAAGTGGTCCAGAAGGTACTGGAGGCGCGCTCGGGCCAGGCTCTGCTGCTTGAGCTCCAGGAGGACCAGCGCCTCCTTGTAGAGCGCAGTCGGCGCCTTGTCGCCCCGCGGATAGTTGACGATCACCTTCCGGAACTCCTGCGCCGCCTGCTCCAGCGCCGGCCCCGCTTTGTCGGGCTGTCCTTGAGTCGCGGAGCTCCGCGCGAGGCCGAAATAGGCCTCGCCGATCCAGTACTGGGCGTTGTCGGCGAGGTCCGAATCGGGAAACCTGCGGAGGAACTCCCGGAAGCCGGCGACGGCCAGCGAGTAGTTGCCCTTGCTGAAGTCAATGTAGGCCGCCTGATAGACCTGCGCGGGCTGGGAGGCGGTCCCGGGAGCGGGCGTAGGACTCTGGGCCGTGCGCGGGACCCCACCGGCGGGGGATGAGGACCCGGCCCTGATCTGGCGGCCTAACTGCTCCACCCGCTGGGAAAGCTCCTCCAGCCGCGTGGACAGCCCGGCGACCTCGCCCCCCAACGCCTCGGTCCGCGAGGAGAGGGCGACAAGCTGTTTCTGACTCTCCCCGTGCTGCTCGCGGCTCTTCCGCTCGAGCTGGCTCAGCACGGTCTCCGTGTCTGTCCGTGAGCGGTGGACTGACAGGGTGAGGGCGTCCAGGTCCTGGCGGAGCTGGACCACGTCCCGCTCCGCGCCGGTCGCCATGATGGCGTCAGCGCACCCGGCGGTCAGAAAGACAAGAAAGGCGAAGAGCGGCGCCAGCCCGCTCCTCGCCCCGCGCGGTGGTCGGACGGCGAAAACTCCGGTTATTGGGCTTTCACCAGGAAGTGGGCTCGCCGGTTTTTCTCCCAGCACTCCTCGGTCTTCTCCTTGCAGGTCGGCCGCTCCTCGCCGTAGCTGATGAGGGTCATGCGGTTGGCCGCGACGCCCTGCGAGACCAGGTAGTTCATCGTAGCCTTAGCGCGGCGCTCGCCGAGGGCGAGGTTGTACTCGTTGGTGCCCCGCTCGTCGCAGTGTCCCTCGATGAGGATCAGGTACCTCGGGTTCGCCTTCATCCACTGGGCGTTCTCGTCCAGCATCTTGGCATCGCCGGGGCGGATGTCGTACTTGTCGAAGTCGAAGTGAATGTCTTTGAGGTCGGCACTCGCGACGAACTCCCTGGGCGCCAGCGGCCGCGCGGGAGCGCCAGGAGCCCCTGGAGTGGTCACTGCGCCGGGCGCGCCGGGAGTGACCGGCCTCGTCGCACCCGCCGCACCTGGCATCGTGCCCATCCCTGGAGTCGGCGCGGGCGCGGTGGAGACAGCCGGAGCTGGCGCCGACGGCGCGGGGGCTGCGGCCGTGGTTGTAGCCGGCCGCTTCGGGCACCCCACGAGGAATAGAGTCAGCAGCAGCACCGGGAAAACTAGAACAATTGCCCGTCTTTGCACCATGATGTTGCGTCCTCCTTTCGGATTAGCCTGACCGATCAGTCCGTCACAATACGTGCATCCTATCACGGAAGGCGCGAAGACCAAGAGGGACTTGTGAATTCCCCCGGCCCCCGCGTCAGCGGCTGCTGCTCCGATCCGTCCGCCAGCATCGTGAAGAGCTGCCAGCTTCCGAGCCGGTTGGACTGGAATACGAGGTGGCGGCCGTTCGGAGCCCAGGAGGCGCTCTCGTTGGAGCCGGGCCCGTTGGTCAGCCGCCGGGGGTTGGAGCCGTCCACATTGATGGCCCAGAGGTCGAGCCCGCCATGGCGGGAGGTGTACACGATCACGTCACCCTTGGGGGACCAGCGAGGCTGGGTGTTGAAGCCCCCGCCAGGGGTCAAGCGTCGGACGTTGGTTCCCTCGGCATCCATGACGAAGAGGTGGGCCGACCCCGCCCGCTCCGACACGAAGGCGATCTCCCGCCCGGTGGGCGACCAGGACGGCTCGGTGTCGATCCCCCAGTGGTTGGTCAGACGGCGGAGCGTGCCGGTCGCCAGGTTGAGCACGTAGATGTCCGGCGTGCCGTCCTTCGTGAGCGTCATGGCGACAAACTTCCCGTCCGGGCTCCACGCCGGGCTGGAGTTGATGCCGAGAAAGCCCGCCAGAAGCTGGATCGGGCGGCGCTCGAAGACGAACAGCCGGAACAGGTAGGGGTAGCCCCGCATATAGGAGGTAAAGGCCAGCGAGCGAGCGTCCGGGCTCCACACCGGAAAGAGGTTGATGGAGTCGGTGGACGTGAGCCGCGTGGCGCCCACCGCGTCGGAGTCCATCACGTAAAGCTCCTTGGAGCCCGACGCCGACCCGACGGCCGCGATCTTGGTGTCCGCGATCCCGAGCTCGCCGGTGAACTGGTAAACCACCTCATCGGCGATCTTATGGGCGAGCCGGCGCGCCTCCGCCGTCGGCAGGACGAACTGCTTCCCGACGATCATTCGGAACTCGGAGCTGGTCAGATCGTACAGCCGCATCTCCGCCTCCGCCCGATCCCCTCTCACGGCGAGCAGCCCGTGCAGTCCGGCGTGGGCTCCCGCCGCGGCAAACTCGCCCCAGGCTTTCTTGAGGCCTTCGGGATCGTTGGCGGGGAGCGGGGCGGTCCCGGCCACCACGCTGAAG
>JACQRS010000063.1 GCA_016206385.1 Candidatus Rokuibacteriota bacterium
AGAGGTAGACGACCGCCCGCGCCACCTCCTCCGCCCGGCCGAACCGCTTGAGCGGGATCTGGTCCAGGAGCCGGGCCTTCACCTTCTCGGGGATCGCCTGCACCATCTCGGTCTCGACGAATCCCGGCGCCACCGCGTTGACCGTGATCCCCTTGCCCGCCAGCTCCTTGGCCAGCGATTTGGTGAAGGCCGCGACCCCCGCCTTCGAGGCGGCGTAGTTGGCCTGGCCGAAGTTGCCGATCTGGCCGATCACCGAGGTGATGTTCACGACCCGGCCGTAGCTCTGCTTCACCATCTGGTCGATGAAGACCTTGGTGCAGTTGAAGACCCCGTCCAGGTTGATCGCGAGCACCTTCCGCCAGGAGGCGTGGTCCATCTTGGTGAAGGTCTTGTCCGAGGTGGTGCCGGCGTTGTTGACCAGGATGTCCACGTGGCCCAACTCCTTCAGGATCTCCTGTGCCATCCTGAAGGTGTCTGGATAATCGCCGACGTCGGCCTGGGCCAACATGGCCCGCCGGCCCAGCTTCAGCATCTGCTCCACCACCTCGCGGGCTGCGGCCTCGCTCGAGATGTAGTTGACGGCCACATCCGCGCCCTCTTCGGCCAGGGCCAGGGCGATGGCGCGCCCGATCCCGCGTGAGGCTCCCGTGACGACCGCCGTGCGTCCTTTGAGCTTCATGGCATGCCCTCCTCCATGACGCGACGGCAGTATAGCAGGAGCCAGTCTTGTTGGGGATGACGCGCGGTGTTAAACTGGCCGCGGGAGGGATCCGTGGCCTACGTGATCAAGCGCTACTCGAACCGGAAGCTCTACGACGTCCAGGAGAGCCGGTACGTCACGCTGGACGAGCTGGAGGGGATGATCCGGGACGGGAAGGAGATCTCGGTGGTGGACGCGGCTACCGGCGAGGACCTCACGCCGGTCACCCTGGCTCAGATCATTCTGGGGAGCGAGCGGAACCGTCGCGCCACGCTCCCGCCCGCCTTTCTCCACCAGCTCATCAAGCACGGGGAGGCGTGGCAGGAGTTCTTCCAGAAGTCGCTCCGCTCGAGCCTGGAGGGAATCCTCACGAGCCAGCGGGCAGCGGATCGGGTCTTCAGGGAGTGGGCAGCCCGGGCGGGCCTGGTCCCGTCCGGTGAGCGGACGGCGCGGGGCGAAAAGACGCGCGAGGCCGCGCCGGAGATGGAACGGCTACGCGACGAGGTCGCCGCGCTCCAGGAGAAGCTAAAAACCCTAGAGCAGAGGCTGAGCCGAAAGAAGAAACGGTGAGAGGGCGAGCGGTATCGCCGGCTCGCCCTCTCGCGTTGCCAACTAGTTGTCTGACGGCGTGTAAAGGGTCTTCACCTTCGTGGCGACGCCGGCGTAGGTCTGCTGGATCTCCTTGGCAGCCTGCTCAGCCGCGGCCTGGAGCCGCTCAGCCGAACGGGTGACGGCCTGAGCGTTATCCTCCACGAGCTTGAAGGCCTTCTGGGTCTCTTCGATCCCATCAAGCACGCTCTTCTGGTACCAGGCGAACGGGTCCTTCGGCCACTCTCCCAGGTCGCTCTGCCGGCGGAGCCAGTAGCCTTGCCCCTGCTTCATGGCCTCGACAGCCGAGGACTGGAGCTCGGCGAAGAGCCTGACCCCCTCCTTGACCGTGCTGGCCGAGAGATCCGCCAGCTCCCGGAGGACCTTCTGGTTGGCATCGGTCCAGACGGCGACGGCGTCCACGGCCTTGCCGGCGAACTGTCCGAACAGCTCTTGCGTCTCGGGCGTCTTCTTCATAGGTTCCGCCTCCTTTCGGGAGCACGATAACGCATCGCGTTATCCGTGTCAAGCAATTTTTTCGCGGCGCGTCATAGGCGCCGTGGTATGGTTTGCCATCGCGCGGCAAGTGCGCGTCGCACAAGCGCTAGGAGGCCTGACATGGGCGAGCCGGTGATCGTCTCGGCGGTTCGGACGGCGGCCGGCTCCGAGAACAAAGCCCTCAGGACTGTCACGCCGGGGGAGCTCGGGGCGGTGGCCATCCGCGAGGCCATCAAGCGGGCCGGGGTGGCGCCCGGCGAGATCGACGACGTGATCTTCGGCAACGTGCTGGCGGGCGGCGGGAACATGGCCCGGCTGGCGCTGCTCCTGGCGGGGCTGCCGGTGGAGGTGCCCGGCATGGCGGTGGACCGGCAATGCTCGTCGTCACTCCAGTGCGTGGCGCTGGCCGCCAACGCCATCCGAGCCGGGGAGGGCGAGGTCTTGGTGGTGGGCGGCACCGAGTCCATGACCCGCCGGGTCTGGCTCATGGAGAACAACACGATCGACGGCTTCAACCGGCTCCCGCCGAAGTTCACCCGCGCCCAGCTCGCCCCGGCCGATATCGACCCCTCCATGGGGATCACAGCCGAGAACGTGGCGGATCAGTTCAGGATCTCGCGAGAAGACCAGGACGCCTTCGCCCTGGAGAGCCAGCGGCGCGCC
>JACQRS010000001.1 GCA_016206385.1 Candidatus Rokuibacteriota bacterium
TCTTGGCCGTTTGTGGGAAACCCTGCCGCCTTGAGCCACTTCGCCAGCTGCGGAGGCGAAGTCAGGTCATCTTCATACAGCACCGTCACCTGGCCCTTATCTAGATCCACGGCCACCCTCTGCACTCCGGGCCGCCCCTCCAGGGCCGCGTGGATCCGCGGGACTCACCCTGCGCAGAAGATGTCCGCCAACCGAAGCGTCACCTCCCGGACCTCCGCCGAAGCTTCACCTGCTCCGGCGATTAGGAAGGTGAGAACAAGCGCGAGAGCGGCGGGCCTCATTTGGCGCGATGCCATCCAGCTCGAGGACTACTGTTACCGTGGTTGGCTTGGCTGCTCCGGAGCCATCGTCCCTGCCATCTGGTTCATCATCTGAGCGCAGAGCTGCATCATCTGGGCCATGTCTCCCATCATGGGCATCATCATCCCGGGCATTCTGGGGGCCGGCATCGGCTGTTCGGGCTGCTTTGGCTGGGACGGAGCCTGAGCCCACCCGCTTGAGACAGCCAGGAGGAGCATCAGCGGCAGGACCGCAAACGAGATGAGTCGTCGAGCCATATAGCAAACCTCCTCTCTAGGGTTGAGTCTTGTCAACCAGAGTAAGCCGGGCGAGCCAAAGACCCGCCAAGCTCGAGAGCACCGCCCCTCCCGCCAACCCCGAGATGAAGGCAACCTGCAGGGCTGGGGGGAACTCGCGGCACTGGACGACGACATAGGGGGCGAGGATCACGAGGAACAGCGCGCTCGTCTCGAGGCTGCCGATGACCAGCCCGAGCGCCCGCCTTCGAAGAATCCAGGCGCCTAGCGCGAGCGGCGCCCCATAGGCCATACCGGCGAGCAGATATGGCATCACGTGAGGGTCAGAGACCTGAAGGGCCTGGCGGCACAAGGATATGAGGAGCGAATACGGAACCAGAAGGGACAAGCCCAGCGACACGCCGACGCCGATCACCGCCGCCAGTACGGCGGGTGTCCACCCGCTAACGGTCAAGACCGACTCCGTGAGGAGCCGACGCCGGGCTCTCCAAACCACACGCGCCCTGATCTCTTCGCCGGGCGGAGTCTCTGGCCATTGCCCCAGGAGCCCCCAAGTCCGGCTCAAGGCCCCCAGCTCCACCTGGCAGCCCTGACAACCTTCCACGTGCCGCCTGACCGGTTCAGGCCACTGGGCCTGCTCGCCGACCGCAAGCAAAGCTAGAACCCACTCCCTGACCTCCTCGCACTCCATACCGCCCCTCTCTCTATGTAAACGAACCGGCTGACGCGTTGTTACAACGGGCCGAGAAGGTCTCGGAGCCGGCGCAGCGCACGGTGGAGGGTCACCCTCACGGCCACGGGAGAAATGCCTGTAATCCGGGCGATCTCCTCGTGGCTCAGGCCGGCGAAGCGGCTGAGGAGAAGCACTTCCCGCTGGGAAGGTGAGAGCTTCAACACCGCTGCCTGCAGCCACTCGCCCAGCTCCTGTGCTTCGGCCTGCTGGAGCGGAGTGGCCCCGGGGTCCTCCACCAACTCCACGGGCTCGCCGTCAGCGAGTTCCCGGCTCCCGCTCCGCTGGCGGAGCTGATCGACGAGAAGGTTTCGGGCGATCGTGAAGAGCCAGGTCCTGAACGCTGCGGTGGGGCGGTATTCCTCGCGGTGAGTAAACACCCTGAGAAAGGTCTCCTGAAGGAGGTCCTCAGCGATTTGACTATCGCCGAGGGACCGCAGCAGGAAGTTAAACACACCCCGATGGTGGCGGTCGTAGAGCGCCTGAAAGGCGGCCTGGCTTCCCGCCCTCACTTCTTGCATCAGGGCTTCATCCGAGCGCGTGATGCCCGACATGGCTATTCGACCGGGTGGCGTTCAGTATACGCGACAGCTTTAAGAAGAAATCAGATGAGAAAGAGGTCGGAGACCGCGCGGATGTCAAACGGAAAGGACAATTTTACCGAAGTGCTCGCCCCGCTCCATCCGCCGGTGGGCTTCAGGAGCTTCGGAAAGCGGGAAGACCTTGTCAACGACCGGCCGGAGTTTCCCCGCCCCAACGAGACGGAGGACCTCGAAGAACTCCCCCGCGGTGCCGATGAAGGTGCCGTGGATGGTCTGGTTCTGGGCGAAGAACTGAATCAGCGGGAGGGTCACCTCGTTGCCCGTGGTCTGGCCGCAGATCAAAAGCCGCCCCCGCCGCGCCAGGGATTTCAGGCTTTCCGCCCAGGTGGCCGGCCCCACATGCTCGAAAACCAGGTCCACGCCGCGGCCGCCGGTCAGCCGTCTGGCCTCCTGGGAGATGGACTGGGTGTAATGATCGATGGTCTCGTCGGCCCCCAGGTCGCGGCAGCGCTGGCGCTTGTCGGGGTTCCCGGCGGTGGCAAGCACGCGGGCGCCGTGGAGCCTGGCGATCTGGATGGCGGCGCTCCCGATCCCGCTCGAGGCGCCCACCACCAGCACCGTCTCTCCGGGCCTCACCCCTCCGCGGGTCACGAGCATATCCCACGCGGTCAGGAACGCGACCGGCATCGCGGCCGCCTCGACAAACGTCAACCCCTCCGGCATGGCAAAGACATTCCGGGCCGGAACCGGGATCAGCTCGGCGTAACCCCCGTCCACGGCCCCGCCCAGCACCCGGATCTCGGGGCAGGCGTTCTCCGCGCCGACCCGGCAGAACTCGCACTGGCCGCAGGTCAGCGTCGGGAGCAGCACCACCTTGGCACCGATGGCCGGGCCCGCGGTGCCCGGGCCCAGGCCCGCGACTTCGCCCGCGATGTCGGTGCCCAGGATGAGGGGGAGCCGCTTTTCCCTGAGCCCCCGACGCACCCAGATGTCGCGGTGGTTCAGGGCGCAGGCCCGCACGCGCACCAGCACCTCGCCGGGGCCGGGTCGGGGCTCGGACCACTCCCCGTAGCGGATCACGTCCGGCTCGCCGTGGCGCTCGATCACCGCGGCCTTCACCGCTGCCACCAGACCTCGCCGTCTTTCACTGTCAAGTAGGGCGTGAGCCGCTGCCGGCTTCTCAGGATGTTCCCGTCGGCATCATGAAATTCGAAGTCGCCCTGCTCCAGCTCGAACACCGCCGCATCCGCGACGGCGCCCGGCTTGAGGGTCCCCAGCTCCCCTTCCCTGCCGATCACCCGCGCGGGCGTCGCGGTGCCGGCCCGCACCACCGGCTCCAGCGGCATTCCCAGGTTCAGGAACTTCGAAAGGGTCGTGGGCAGGTCCTTGACGACCCCGGCCGCGCCGCCCTCGGTGAGGTCAGAAGAGATCGTGTCGGGAAAAAATCCCTGCTCGATGGCGGCCCTGGCGACGCCGAAGTTCACGTGGTTCCGGCCGTGGGCCACGTCAAAGAGAATCCCCCGCTGCCTGGCCTCCTTCACCGAGGCCTTGACGCGGCCTGTGTCGTCGAGGATCCCGTATCCCCGCGCGTTCAGAAAGTGGCTCACGATGTCGCCCGGGCGGAGCAGCTCGAGGATGAGGTCCAGCGGGGTCGGGGGGTTCGTCACATGGATCATCACGCGGAGCCCGCCGGCCAGCTCAGCGGCCAGAACCGCTCGCCTGAGGGGCTCGAGACCGGCTTCGCCCACGATCTCCTTCTGGTTTCGCACCTTGATCCCCAGGATCAGGTCACGGTGCTGCCGGGCAA